>JAITDM010000030.1 GCA_031282535.1 Oscillospiraceae bacterium | reverse complement strand
TTCTCCATTCTCCATTCTCAATTCTCCATTGACGCAAACAGTCTCCGCAGGGCCGCCACGGCCACGCGGGCGGCGCGGGCGCCGTCGGGGCAGGTCTCGTCGGGCAGGCCCTGCGCCCGGCGCTCCTGGTTCCACAGCACGGTGAAGCAGGCGCCGCAGCGCACGCCCAGGGCCGCCGCCGCCACGAAGAGCGCGGCGGCCTCCATCTCCGACGCCAGCACGTGCAGGCGTTTCCACGCCTCCCACTGCGCCGTCAGGCGGCCGGCCACCGGCATACGCCCCGGGTCGTGCTGGCCGTAAAAGGAATCCTTGCTCTGGACGACGCCGGTGTGGCAGCGCAGGCCCAGCGCCGCCGCCGCGTCCGCCAGCGCGCGCGTCACGCCGAAGTCGGCCACGGCGGGGTAGGCCGCCGGCGCGTACTCGTGGGAGGTGCCCTCCTGCCGCACGGCGCCCGTGGCGACCACGATGTCGCCGCCGCACACCGGCAGATCGATGCCGCCGCAGGTGCCCACGCGCAGAAAGGTGTGGGCGCCGAGCCGCGTCAGCTCCTCCAGGGCGATGACGGCCGACGGCCCGCCGATGCCCGTGGAGGTCACCGACACCGTCTGCCCGTCCAGCGTCCCGGTGTAGGTGACAAACTCCCGGTTGCGGGCCACCGGCCGGGGCGACGCGAGCAGGGCGGCGAGGGTCTCGACCCGCCCCGGGTCGCCGGGCAGCAACACATACGCGCCCACCTCTCCGGCCGCGCACTGAATGTGATAAGGCCGTTCGCCGTCCATCAAACACCCTCCCATCCGATCTCCGCAAATATACAACAAACTGTTATATATTTATTAAAAATAACAAATCGTTATCTATTGACTCCTCTCTGTCAACAGCGCGAGGGAAAACAGGCAGTAGTTCAAAATGTCGGAGAGCTGCGCCGCGATGCCGTCCGGCTCGGGCACCGCGCGGCGCGTCAGCAGGATGTGTTTGATGCGCAGCGTCTTGACCAGCATCTGGTCGGTGATGGAGGGCACGGCCATCCCGCGCCAGGCGCCGCCGTAGTCGTGGTTCTTGCGCAGCAGCAGCGCCCGCGCGCACGCCGCCGCGCCGTCGTAACAGGCGAGAAGCGCCGCCGTGTCGCGGGCGTGCAGCAGGGCCGGGTCCGCCAGCACCGCGTCGTCGCCGGGCAGCGCGCCCGACGCCTTCATCAGGCCGATCACGCAGTAGTTGATGACGCCGTGGTATTCGTCGGCGGGCGTGTCCGCCACCTGCGCGGGCGTGTCGGCCTGTTCCAGCGTGCGCAGCCGCCGCAGCTTGATCCAGATCTGGTCGATCAGCGAGACCCAGCGAAACACAAGCCAGGTGGGGCCGTAGTCCAGCAGCTTTTCAGTAAAGATGGCGCGGCAGACGCCGAGCGTCTCGTCAAACAGGGTCTCCATCGACATGGTCAGTTCCTCCCGTTTTGGCACGATTTGGCGGTTCCGAGCAGCCCCCACAGCGCCAGCGCGGCGGCGCGGCGGCTGTTGTCGGACACGGCGCCGGGGTCCGCGCCCAGCGCGCGCGCCACACCCCGGATCTCGTCCGGCGCGGCCGGCGTCTCCGGGGAGAGCCGCGCGCCGGTGAAGAGGCCCGTCTCCCGCGCCCAGGCGGCGGCCGGGGCGTAGGGGTGGGTGCCGGGCACGTCGGAAAAACCGGCGGTGCGCGCGCCCGAGACAAAGGGCCGCCGGTCGGCCAGCGCCGCGCGCGGGGCCGCCATGAAGCACAGCTCCCCCCGCGTGACGGTCCGGTCCGGCTGGAAGGTGTTGTTTTTGTACCCGACGGCGTGCCCCGCCCGGTCGAGCGCGGCCGCGGCGGCGAAGCAGGGGTCGTCCGGCGGCAGGTCGGCAAACGGGGAGAGCGCCAGCAGCTGTGAAACGCTGACGACGCGGTAGCCGTATTCCGCCAGCAACGCGAGCTGGCGCGGCAGCGCCGAGGCGACGGGCGTCTGGCACGACATGTTGTAGCCGTCCTTCTGGAAGACGACGGCGCCGCGCAGCGCGTTCGGGTCCTGCCGCAGCAGCGTGCGCAGCGGGGCCACCATGTCCTCCACGTCGTCCTCATACGACCCGCGGGAGGGCTGCCAGCCGCCGCCGTCCACGGACGCCGCCAGGTAGTGGTAGCCCATGGAGGCGTACACGTCGTAGGCGTTGTACCCGTCCGGGATGCGGTCCACATAGTGGGGCGGCCGCGCGAGCGTCATGCCGATGCCCGTCGTCCGCTCCACCAGCGTGTGGAGGCGGGTGAGGTCGGCGAGCACCTCGTCCGCCGTGTGAAAGAAGCGGCGGGAGCGGTAGACCGTACGGTTCGGGCCGAAGAGCACGTGCCGGTACCCGTGGTTGGCCGGCTCGTGGCCCTCCTCCGTCAGCCGCCGCAGCAGGTCGGCGCAGGCCAGGGCCCCGGCCTGGTCGTCCTGCTCGAAGCGGGCGTAGTGGTCGTAGGCGCGCCCGAAGACAAAGTGTGTGTGGAGATCGCCCGCCGTGTCCGGGTAGTTCTCCGCGGTGGAGCCGATGACGTCGAAGGTGGCCGTCGCGCGCGCGCGCGCCAGCACGTCCAGCAGGTGCGCCGTGAGCGCGCGCCCTTTGGCGACGTCGGGGGCGGCGGGCAGGGCCGAGGGGCCGTCGTCGAAGGTCATCGCGCAGACCCGCTCGGCCGGCGGGTGGACGCATTCGATGCGGCGGCACACCGACAGATACCGCCCGGCCCGCGCGCGCAGCCGCGCCTTGCGCAGGCGGCTGATCCGCCGCAGAAGCCCAAACAGGGGGATGTTCATCGATCCTCATTCCCTTGTACCGGATTTTCGGGGGCAAAGTCCTCCCAGCGTTTGCGGCCAAGCAGCCGGTCGCGGACGTCCCGGGCCGAGAAGACCCCCAGCCGCAGGAGGCTCTTCAGCCGCCGCGCGGCCCCGGGCGGGTCGGTCCGCAGCCGGCCGACGGCCTCGTAGTACCGGAAGGCGGGGCGTCCGCGGCAGCGGTACCGCCCTGTCTCCAGGGCCGCGCGGAGCTCGGCGGCGGTGCGCGCGCCGGCCTCCACGTAGGCCCGTCCGACTTCGGCGGGCAGGTGCGCGTCGGACCCCGCCGTGACGAGACCCGGGTGGTCCCGCACGGCGGCCCGCGTGCGGGCCGTGCTGTCGGGCGCGGCGGCCATCTGCCGGGCGTTGAACAGCTCCCAGCCGTCCACATGCGCCGGCAGGGTCTCCGGCAGGCGGGTCCGGTGGCGGTAGGGGTGGGCCGCGATCAGCAGGCCGCCCTGCCCGTGGACGAACCGGGCCAGCGCGTCGAGGGCAAACCGCCCGGCCGCATCGCGCGGCAGCCCGGCCTCCTCGGCGCCGGTCCCGATGAAATAGGCCAGCACATGCCCGGCCTCGGTGCTGTATTCGGCGCCCGGGACGACGCACAGATCCGGCGGGCAGGCCGCCAGCGCCGCGCGCGCGCCCTGGAGCGTGTTGTGGTCGCAGACGGCGAGCCCGGCGAGCCCGGCGCGCCGGGCGGCCGCAAAGAGCGCGGCGGGCGTCATCTGCCCGTCGTGGGAGGCGCAGGAGTGGACATGCATATCAAATCTCACGGCGCACGCTCCTTCGCAGCTGACCGCCGAGTCAATGCTTTGCATTGACGATTTTTATTCTCCGCCTCCGGGAGGGCGGTTGCGGGATCTTCGCAGCAGACTGTGAACATAGGCCAGGGAACCGGGCCAGTCGGAGGCGGAGAATACGCCGCCTTTGGTGCGGGGGGAGAGGCAGTCGACGACAAACGCCGCCGTCTGGTCCAGACGGCCCCGGCGCAGATAGCCGAACGCGGCCGCGGCGTCGCTGAAAAAATATTGCATCTGAAAACCGGTCTGGTAGGTGCACCCGGGCGGATCCGGCGTCACGCCGCAGGCCGCGTCGACGTACCGGCGGCCCGGCGCCGCGCCGCAGAGGCAGGCCAGCGGAAAGCTGCCCCAGAGGCGGGGGTTGATTTCGAGCAGCCGCGCGTTCTCCGGCGTGCCCTTGAACTCCACCATGGCAAACCCGGAAAAATGCAGCGCGCGCAGGAGCGCGACGGCCCGCTCGGCGAGGGCGGGGAACCAGGCCGACCGGCAGGCGGTCGACGGCCCGCCCGAGACCGGGTATTCCCGCAGCCGTTCGTGGCAGAAGACGAAGGCGGGGCGGCCCTGCGCGTCCATGAGCACCGAGACGCCGAGCCCGCGGCCCCGGATGTACTCCTGGACGAGGACGGGCGCCTGCACGTCCTCCATCGTGCGGTAGCGCCGCGAAAACTCCGTGGCGTACCGCGCGATCGTGTAGCGCCGCTCGGCCGGGAGGCCGAGCTTTTCCCCGCAGCGGTACTTGAGCACCACGGGGTAGGAGAGCCGCCGGGCGAAGTGTTCGAGGGGTTCGTCGCCCTCCGGCGCGAAAGCGGCGGGCACGGGGATCCCGAGGCGCGTGGCCTCCCGGGCCACCGCGGCCTTGTCATTGGCCCGATCGAGCGCCTCCGGCGCCGGCGCGAGGAAATGGGCCGCCGGGCGGAAATGCGCCGCAAAGCGGGCGAGGATGTCCACCGTGCGCGCGCCCACCGGCAGCAGCACGGGGCGCCCGAGGCTGTGGCAGAGGTCCAGCAGGGCCTCGCGGTAGTCGATCTCGGAGAGCCCGGCGGGCAGCAGCCGCGCGTGTTTGGCCTGCCGGCAGCGCAGGCCGACCGGCGTGTGGGACGCCTCGCAGACGGCGGTCACGGTGTGGCCGGCCGCCGCCAGTTCCCGGATCAGCGCGGGGGTGGTGCGGTAGTGGCAGTCTGTGACGATCACATGCATGCAAACGACTCCCGGTCGGCGCCGCCCGTCCGCCGGGTATCAGATCCCCCGGCGCGGCATAAAATGATGTGCGGGCGGGCGGCGAAAATCATCTCTATCATATCATAGTTTTTGAGAAATTGACATGCGGTTGTCCCGGATGTACAATAAAAAAGCAGACCGCGCACCCGGGGCGGAGAGAAAAACCCATGGCGGGGCGGGGAGGACATATGCAGAGCGTGAGGGACATGGCGGCGCGGGACGGCACACAGCTGCGGCTGACGGTGTGGACGCCGGACGGCGCGCCGCGCGCGCTGCTGGTCCTGGTGCACGGGTTTTGGGAGTGTGCCGGGCGGTATGAGGAGTGGGCGGCGCGGTTCACCGCGTGCGGGCTGGCCGTCTACCTGCACGACCAGCGCGGGCACGGCGGCAGCGTCGGGGCAGGCGGCGCGGCGCGGGCCTACGACCGGTTTTTGGACGATGTGGAGGATGTGGCGGCGCTGGCCCGGCGCGAACACCCCGGCTGTCCGCTCGTGCTGTACGGACATTCGATGGGCGGCAACGTCGTGCTGAACCTGCTGCTGCGGCGGGACGCCGCCCGGTACTGCTGCGCCGTCGTGACCAGCCCCTGGCTCCGGCTCACCCGGAACCCGCCCAGCCCGGTCGTCTGGCTGCTGGCCGTCTGGTCGTGGCTCTTCCCCCGCGCCAAACTCCATACGCGCCTGACCGCCGCGGACCTGACGCGCGACGTGGAGGCCGTCCGGGCGCTCCGCGAGGACGGCGGCTTCCGGGGTCCGTTTGACATGCGGCTGGTGCTCCGGGTGATGGCCGCCGGGCTGTACGTTCTGCGCCGCGCGGACCGGTTACAGACGCCGCTGCTGGCGCTCTCCGCCGGGCGCGACCAGGTCGTCTCCGCGGCCGCCACCGCGCGGCTGGCCGCCGCCGCGCCGGAGGGCGCGCTCGTCCACTTCCCGCAGATGTACCACGAACTGCACACCGACCCGGCGCGCGCGGAGGTCTTCGAGGCCGTCAGGGCGTTTCTGGCGCGCCATGTGCCGATGGACAATATGACGCCCGATTGAGGGGGGTTTGCTTTGCATCCTGTGCTGGCTGCGCTGTTGGGCGGCCTGTTCACATGGGGGATGACCGCGCTCGGCGGCGCCACCGTGTTTTTCTTCAAGGGCATCGACCGGCGTGTGCTGGATCTGATGCTGGGGTTTGCCGCGGGCGTGATGATCGCCGCCTCGTTCTGGTCGCTGCTGGCGCCCGCCATCGAGATGAGCGCGACGCCCGTGCCCGCGCTGGTCGGATTTTTGTTGGGCGGGGCCTTTCTCTACCTGGCCGACCACCTGCTGCCGCATCTGCACGCGCAGCCGGAGGCCGCGCCCGAGGGGCTGCGGTCCGGCTGGCGGCGCAGCGTGCTGCTGGTCATGGCCATCACGCTGCACAACATCCCGGAGGGGCTCGCCTTCGGCGTGGCTTTCGGCAGCGCCGCCGTCTACCCGGATGCCTGGGCGTCGGCCGTCGCGCTCACCGTGGGCATAGGGATCCAAAATTTCCCAGAAGGGGCGGCCGTCTCGATTCCGCTGCGCCGGGAGGGGCTCTCGCGGCTGAAGAGTTTCTGGTACGGGCAGGTCTCGGGCATGGTGGAGCCGCTGGCCGCCGTCGTGGGCGCGGTGCTGGCGGTCAGTCTCCGGGGGGTGCTGCCGTACGCCCTGGCCTTTGCGGCGGGCGCCATGGTGTTTGTCGTCGTCGAGGAGCTGATTCCGGAGGCGCAGGACGGCGGCAACGGCCACGGCGCCACCATCGGCGCCATGCTGGGCTTTGCCTGCATGATGCTCCTAGACACAGCGCTCACGTGATGTCAATGTATAATTGATAGTTGATAATGCATAATTGTCAATTATCAATTCTCAATTCTCAATTGTTTTCGGGGGTGTGGTTGTGGGGGTTTGGGATGTTTTGGCGGTGGTGCTGTCCGGCGTGGGGATGGCGCTGTCGTTGGCGGCGGTCGGGTTGCTGCTGCGGCGCAATGGATTGGGGTCGGAGCGGGAGGCGGAGCACTGGCGGGCGCTGCGGCAGGAGCTGCAGCAGGAGCTGCGCGCCGTCCGGCAGGAGACGGGGGAGACCGTGCGCGGGTCGGTGGGCGCGCTGGGCGAGACCCTCGCCGGCGCGCAGGGCCGCGCGGCCGAGGCGCAGGACAGGCGTCTCACCGAGCTGCGCGAACACCTGACGCACGGCCAGGACCAGCTTCGGGCGTCTGTCGGCGAGCGGCTGACCGCGCTGGACGGGCGGCTGCAGGGCATGTCGGCGCAAAACGAGCAGAAGCTCGAGGCCATGCGGCAGACGATGGAGGCCCGTCTGCGCCACATCCAGGAGGAGGGCGGCAAGCAGCTGGAGCAGATACGCGCCACGGTGGACGAGAAGCTGCAAAAGACGCTGGAGGAGCGCATCGGGCAGTCCTTTGCGCTGGTCAGCACGCGGCTGGAGGAGGTCTACAAGGGGCTGGGCGAGATGCAGCAGCTCGCCGCCGGCGTGGGCGATCTCAAGCGGGTGCTCTCCAACGTGAAGACGCGGGGGATGTTGGGGGAGCTGCAGCTCGGCGCGATTTTGGAGCAGATTCTCGCGCCGGAGCAGTACGAGACGAACGTGGCGACGCGGCCGGGTTCCCGGGAGGTGGTGGAGTACGCCGTGCGGCTGCCAGGCGACGGCGACCGGCCGGTCTACCTGCCCATCGACGCCAAATTTCCCGGCGACACCTTCGAGGCGCTCATGCGGGCCTACGAGACGGGTGCGGCCGAGGAGGTGGAGACGGCGGCGGCGGCGCTGGATCGCGTGCTGAAGCAGATGGCGCGCGACATCCAGACCAAGTACATAAGCCCGCCCCACACGACGGATTTCGCGGTCATGTTTCTGCCGGTGGAGGGGCTGTACGCCGAGGCGGTGCGCCGGGGGATGGTGGAGACGCTCCAGCGGGATTTTCACGTGAACATCGCCGGCCCCACCACAATGGCGGCGCTGCTGAGTTCGCTCCAGATGGGCTTTAAGACCCTGGCGATCCAAAAGCGCTCCAGCGAGGTGTGGGACGTTTTGAGCAGCGTAAAGACAGAATTTGCCAAATTCGCCGGTGTATTGCAGAACGCCCAGAAGAAGCTGGACCAGGCGCGCGGCGACCTGGACGCGCTGGTGGGCACGCGCACGCGGGCCATTGAGCGCAAGCTGCGCGACGTCGCGGTCCTGCCGGAAAACACCCCCGCGGAGCCCCCTGCGGATTCCTCTGCGGAGCCTTCCGCGGACGACGGCCCCACGTAGCGTTCGGAAGTCGGCACTCGAAGCCCCTTTTGGACGCATCTCCAACGCAGCACGCAGCACGCAAATATGGAATGGTGATTGACGCCGCGCGAAAAATGTGGTACACTAAATTCCGGCGCGATTTTCCGCGTCGGACAGGCCCTGTTGGGGTCGCGCGGAACTGGACGGAGAAGTCGGTTCCTGCAAAAGTGCTGGTGTAGCTCAGTAGGTAGAGCAGCTGATTCGTAATCAGCAGGTCAGCGGTTCGAGTCCGCTCACCAGCTCCAGCGCCATCTCCGTCAAGGTTTCTTGGCGGAGATTTTTCTATATGGGGGCGTCGCTGTGTTGAAAAAGGATGGTACGATTTCCATGCGAAACGCGGAGGCGTCCGTCCGCATGGAAGGCTATCAGATAACCCCCGGAATGCGGAGACAATGCGCGCAGGTGCTGTGCGGCAAGATGACGACGGCGGAATGTGTAAAGCAATTTGCCGCCTCAAAAGCGTCAAAGACGGTCAAATGATGGGGTGCGATCTTGATCCGATATCAGAGCACTGTTA
>JAITDM010000304.1 GCA_031282535.1 Oscillospiraceae bacterium | reverse complement strand
GAAGCATTTTTCCGTTTTCTTTCATGATAAAATTCAGGTGATTTTCCGTGCTTATACTGCGAAATTCCGAAAAATCATCTTCAAACAAAAGCGCACATTGCAAACGGCGCTTTTCTTCTTTGGATGTAAAGCGCTTTACCAAAATGTAGTTTCCTTTGTTCATCTGCAGGCGTTTTGTTGACGGCGCGTCTTGTAAATACTGTGGTTTCCCGGGGACTTCCACAGGAAATCGTATTGTTTGTCCATTGAAATGATACGCCCACAGAAGCGGAATCGTGTCATTGCCGGGCATCTCCTTCAACCAGTCTCGCGCGCGAAAATCCACCACCAAGCCTGTCTTCATTTTGAATCCAAGTGATGGCAAATTGGCATTCCACCCATGTACAAACTCCAAGATCATTGCGTCTTCTTTGTTTGTCGGAAAATATAGGAATTTTCGGCCGTCCTCGCCCACACACGTGCGATAATCAACCGTATGGCTGTTGACCATTTGGGCACAACGCGCGTCGGCCGATTCAGAGATCACAATGCCGGGTATTTGTTTGTCCGTCTTCATGGCTTTCAAAATGATGGTTTCTTGAAGCACCTCATCATGGTCGCCTCCAATGGCTTCCCTTGAAATGAACAAATGCAGATTGGTAATTCGCATCTCACCCAAAAACCATTTGCGAAATGCAGAGAAATACAATCCGCTTGAAAAACTGCGTGGCACAATGTAGATGAATTCTCCGTTCTCTCTCAACAGTTTGGCCCCCATGGCCATAAACAAAAAATAGAGATTGGGTTGTCCGTAAACAATATCGCTCATCACAGCGGCTTCTCTCGCGGATTTTCCAATCTTCTTGTAAGGCGGATTCGACACCACTATGTCATACCGTTCAGAGGGCAGCAAACCTGTCCACTCGCATTGATTTGCTTCAATAAAGTTCTTATCAATGATATGATAAGTCAACATTATGCCATCTGTTTGAAGTTGTTCCGCGATGTACTGCAAATTGTTTTTCAGGAGCGGGATAATCGTTTGATTGTTTTCATAAAGATCCAATTCAATGTGCTTTATTCCTCTGTCGATCAGGTTGTCAATTATGGCCGCAGACAACATGCCGCTGCCCGCTCCAGGGTCTAACACTCGCACATGTTCTCCCTTAAATGTCGTCAATTTCCCCATATAGTCCGCAATGGGAGCAGGCGTAAAAAACTGGCCGATTGCTTTTCGCTCAGGCCTGGAAACCATTTGCAAATATTGCTGTGTCCTTGCTTCTACTATACCTGCAAACCGCACATCCGCCGCCCCTTTTTGTGTGTTTGTTTTATAAATTATATCACAAATACTTGCCGCACACAAGTGCCACATTCGCTCTCACGGAACTGCCGCAGGAGGATAATACCGCATGACCCCTCACGCCTCGTATACGCCGTTGACGACGGCGTATGCCTCCCGGTGGCGGTTTTGGAGGCAGCAGAGGAGATTTTCGCAGGAGATCTCCCGCAGTTTGCGCAGGGACTGTTCGCTGTAAAACGCCGCGTGCGGCGTGAGGATGACGTCGGGGCGGCCCGCGAGAGGGTGCGCCGTCAGGTCCGGATTCTCCGACGCCAGCACGTCCAGCCCCGCCGCGCGGATGAGCCCCTCGTCCAACGCCCGGCAGAGATCCGCCTCCACCACGTGCCCGCCCCGGCCCATGTTGAGAAAAATCGGCCGGCCCCGCATCCGGCGAAAGACGTCCAGACAAAAAAAGCCCGCCGTCTCCGCCGAGAGATTCATGTGATTGCTGATGATGTAAGATTTTTCCAGCAACGTCTCCGCGCCGGTCAGCTCGGCGCCGGCCGCGCGCGCCTCCCCGGGCGTGACGCGGTCGTCGACCGCGAGGACCTCCATGCCGAAGGCCCGCGCGCGGGCCGCCACCGCCCGGCCGATCCGGCCCAGGCCGAAGAGCCCGAACGTCCGCCCCGACAGCCCCTGGGGGCGGCGCGGCGGGGCGTCGTACTGCCAGCGGCGCGCGCCGTCCACCCCGCCGATGTGGTCCTTGAGGTTGCGCTCCAGGGCCAGCGCCAGCGCCCACGTGTGGTCGGCCACCTCCTGCGTGCAATACTCGGGAATCGCGCAGACCGCAATCCGGCGGCGGGCCGCCGCCGGCGCGTCGACCATGTCGTACCCCGTCGCCTGGACCGAGACGGCCCGCAGCGCCGGCGCGCGCGCAAGCAGATCCGCGTCCAGCGGGACAAAGGCCGTCAAAATGCCCGCGACGCCGGGCAGCCGCGCCAGCAGCGACGCCCGGTCCCCGTAGGGGTACACGTCGATCTCCGCGCCGGGCGCCCGCGCGCGCAGGTATTCGCATTCCCCCGCAAGGTCGCTCATCAGGACGTCCGGCGGGTCGGTGATCAAAATCTTCATCCGCCCGCCTCCTCCGCGAAGACCGCCTCCAAAATGTCCGCCGCCTCGTCGACGACCGCCCGCGTCACCGTGAGCGGCGCGATGAAACGTACCACATTTTTCCAGCAGCCGCAACTGAGCAGGAACAACCCGCGCGCCGCCGCGCCCGCGAGAACCCGGCGCGTGAGATCCGGGTCCGGCGCGCCGTCCGGCCGCACCAGTTCCATGCCGATCATCATCCCCAGCCCCCGCAGGTCGCCGACGGCGGGGCAGCGGCGCGCCAGCGTCCGCAGCCGGGCCATGAGGTGCGCGCCCATCGCCGCGCCGTTTGCCACCGCGCCGCCCTCCAGCACCCGGATCGTGGCCAGCGCGGCCGCGCAGGACACGGGGTTGCCGCCAAACGTGCCCCCGTGGGCGCCGGGCGCCCAGCGGTCCATGACCGCGCGCCGGCCGACGACCGCGGAGAGCGGGAAGCCGTTCGCGATGCCCTTGGCGCAGGCCATGATGTCGGGCCGTACCCCAAAGTGTTCGTACGCAAACATCCGCCCCGTGCGGCCAAACCCGGTCTGCACCTCGTCAAAGACGAGCAGGATGCCGTGCTTGTCGCAGAGGGCGCGCACATGCCGCACAAATTCCGGCGGCGCCGGCACGTAGCCGCCCTCGCCCTGCACCGGTTCCATCACGATCGCGGCCACGTCGGCCGGGTCGATCAGCCGCGCGAAGAGCCGGTCAAACTGCGTGAAATATGCCTCGGGGCAGGCCCCGCCCTCCACCGGATACGGGCTGCGAAACAGGTTTGGATATTCCAAAAAATAGACGCCGGGCACCAGCGGCTCGTAGTGCCGGCGGTAGGACGCGTGGGAGGCGGTCAGAGACGCGCACAGCATCGTCCGCCCGTGGAAGGCGTCCTGAAAGGCGACGACGGCCGGCCGGCCGGTCGCGTACTTCGCCAGCTTCACCGCGCCCTCCACGGCCTCGGCGCCGCTGTTTGAAAAATAGACCTTCGTGTCCCCGCCGGTCAGGGCCACGAGCTTTTCCGCCAACGTCACATAGGGCTCGTAGTACAGCAGGTTGTGGCACACGTGCACCATTTTGTCCATCTGCGCCTTCGCCGCCGCGACGACCTCCGGGTGGTTGTGGCCCAGGTTGCACACGGCCACGCCGCTGGCAAAGTCGATCAGCCGGCGTCCCTCCTCGGTATACAGGTAACAGCCCTCCGCCCGGACAATGCCCTCCTCGGACGCGCGCCGCGCCATCGGCGGCATCACCCGCAGGCAGCGGTCCATCAAACGCTCCAATTTTAACACCTCTTGTTATTTTTCTATATTTTATTGCTCTTTGTCGTCGCCGTCCGCCGCGGTGAGGAAGCGGTCGACCGTCCTGACGAGCAGGCGCGGGAGCTGCCCGAACGAGTAGGGCATGTGGACGCGCTCCGTCCACTTGTGGGCGTCCTTGCCAAAGCAGCCGTAGTTTAAGGCGGGGATGTTCAGCGACCGGGCGGTCTCCAGCGGCAGCGGATACAGCTTTTCCTGTCCCGGGAAATTCGCCCGCAGCGCCCGCAGCGACGCCTCGCTGTCGTCGATCTTCAGGTAGCTGCTGTCCGTGAGGCTCGGGAAGAACTGCAGCACCTGCATCGTCTCCCCGCTCTCCCCGGCAAAGCGGCGGGCCAGCGCGGCGATCTCCGCGCGCAGCGCCCGCTCCTCCGGGACCTCCTCCCGCAGCGTGTTGTGCGGACAGTAGGGGGTCGCGAAGAAGACGACGATCGTCGGCGTCCGGATGTCGGCCCTCTCGCAGAGACGTTCGACGAGCGCCGCCGACACCATCCGGTTGTCCGTCTCCCGCGCGATCAAATCGTCCGCCAGCGCGTTCAGGGCCTCGTCGACGCCGGGGTCGTCCGCCCGGACCTTGCGGTACAGCTCCTCGTACGTCAGCGCCTGCCCCGGCTCCTCCGGCGGCGCGCAGTCCACGCCGGCCGCCCGGCCGTAGGCGCGGCCCCGCTCGGCGGTGAGCGCCGCGGTCTCCCGCAGCGCCGCGCATGCGGCCTCCCGCAGCCGCGCGAGGAGTTCGTCGGTTTCGCGGCCCTGTACAAAGCAGTTCAGATAGACCAGCGCCGCGCGCGGCGTCTGCACATTGTAGACGGGCTTCAGATCCCGCGACAGCAGCACGGCGGGCGGCGGCGTGCTCTCGCCGCGGCAGACGTCGCAGAGGGCGGGGTTCAGTTCGAGCTGCCTAACCAGCGACGCGGCCGCGAGCGCGGCGCTGAACCCCTCGAAGCACTGGCCCACGTGGGTCTCGCGCCCGACGACGTAGAAGGTCGGCAGGAGCTTGCCCACCGAGCCCAGGTAGAGGCTGCGGGTCTCGTCGCCGGGGGCGGACGGGCAGATGTAGTCGTTGTTGACGGCAAACAGGTAGCGCAGGCCCTTTGTCTCGCGCAGCCGCGCCAGCAGCGGCAGCGCTTCGAGGATCCCCTGGTGGCGGTTCTCCTCCACCGGGTTGAACGAAAACAGCAGATTCCCCCGCAGCCGGTCCGCCGTCCGGCTCAGATGCCTGGCCAGGACGAGAAACACCGCGTCGCCGCTCTTCATGTCGCAGGCGCCCCGGCCAAACAGATAGTCCCCGGAGAGGAGATCCCGCCGGACCTCCTCCGGGAGCGGCGTGTCGGCCAGCGCCCGCGCCAGCGCGTCCGGGTCGAAGGCGTGCGCTCTCAGCCGGCCGTAGTCCTCCACACCCACCGTGTCGGTGTGCCCGTGCAGCAAAATCGTGTCCGCGCAACGCCCGCCGCCCCCCATGAGCAGCGCGAAGACATTGCGCCGGCCGAGCCGGTCGCCGGCCAGGTCCTGCGTGAACACCAGCTCCGGGTGCGCCCGAAAATAGGGGATGTCCCGCAGGTAGGCCTCGATCCGGTCGGCGATGGCCCGCTCGCCCGCCGTCCCGTTGACGCTGGGCGTCGCCACAAGCCGCTTCGTGAGCGCCGCCATCTCCGCCGCCATCGCGTCAAAGTCCATGCGCCCGTACAGGACGCCTGTGTCCGCCCGGGCCGCGCGTTTTGTCTCTCTCTCCGCTCTCTCCATCATGTCCCTCTCTTTTTCTCTTTTTGCTTGTTTTTTGCTTTTTGGGGCTTTTTTACTTTTTTATGTTGGCTTTTTATGCCGTCTCCTCCGGCGCCCGGGCCGGGCCGCCGCAGCACAGGAGTTTTTGCGCCCGGATGTCCGTGTAGAGCGTGAGGCCCGGCGTGTGGGCGAGGTGGAGGACGGATTCCCATTTATTACCATCTTCGAGGACTTCGCACAGCCGGTTCGAAGCCGCCGTGACGCGCTCGGGTTGGAAGACGACGCCCGGCGCGCCGTCGAAGATCGCGGCGTACACCATGCCGGCCTCCACGATGTCCTGGAAGAAATGGCTCCCGAAGCTCAGCTCCGGCGTCATCTCACCCTGGCGGTACGAGACCTCGCAGATCGCCGCCATGTGGCTGATCTCGTTGAAATGCACCGGCACGCCGAGCGAGGGCGTCGTGGTCCCCCAGCGGCCGGGCCCGATGAGCAGGACGCTGTGCCCCTGCAGCGCCCGGTTCAGGTCGCCGATCCGGCGGGCGGCCGCGTGCTTGTCCCGCTCGGGCAGCGCCAGGTACGCGGGCGCGTGGACGAGCAGCACATAGTCAAACGCCGTGCGCGTGTTGCCGCCCATGAAGTGGCCGTCGGACGCCAGCAGGATCTCCTCCGGCGCGGGGGTGGGGAGGCGCACGGCGCGGCCCAGCCCCTTCGTCTGCAGCGGGCGGCACTGGAGCAGGTTGAAACGAAAGCCGCCGACGGCGTCGAAGTTCGCGGTGAACTCGATGTCCACCGGGTAGTCGTAGGCCTTCGCGAGCGTCGCCAGCACGGTTCTGGCCAGGGCCGGGAAGCGCGTCTTCTCCAGCAGCGTCCGAAAGTCCAGAATGCGCGGCGCGGGCGTGTCCGGCCGCCCCAGCGCCCGCAGCCGCGCCTGCGCGGCCTCGTCCACGCTGAAAAAGATGTCCGGGTCGGTCTTCAGGTCGCAGGCGAGGAGTTCGTCCAGCCGCCGCTCGCCCATCCGGTTCTCCCGCAGGTCGAGGACATCCGCCCGATGCTGGGAGAACTTTTTCTCGTCCCCGTGGCTGACGGGCGGGCGGTTCGTCGGGTCGTCCAGCGGGACCAGCCGCGCGTAATCGCCGGACACCCGGTCGACGGCGCGGGTCCCGAGCCCGAACACCAGCCGCAGCATGCCGGCGGAGGGGTCCATCGCCCTGTCCCACACGTACAGGTTCGACGAGTGGCCGACGCCCGCCGTGTGCGGGAAGAACAGCGTCCCGTAGTGGTCGCCCGACACGCGCTGGATCAGGATGGCCATCTGCTCGTCCCTGTCCGTGAGGTTTCGGTTCAGGCGGTAGGCGAGCGCGTCCTCGTTCATCGTGCTGGCGAACACCGTGCGCACGGCCTGCTCAAAGGCCTCGCGCCGCGCTTCGAGCGGGCCCTGATTCGCGCAGAAGACGCTGTCGTATTTGCCGGCGAAGGCGTTGCCGAAGTTGTCCTCCTGCAGGGAACTCGAACGCACGATGATCGGCGACTGCCCGAAATGTTCCAGCATCCGGACAAACTGCTCCCGGATGGCGTCCGGGAACCGCCCCCGCAGGAGGTTGGCGCGCAGCTCGGGCGCGAGCGCGAAGTAGCCCTCCGGCGTCTTCTGCCGGGTGCGCAGTTCCCACCAGCCGTTTTGCACGATGTAGGTGTAAAAGACGTCCGACCCCAGATAAAAGGAATCGTGCGGCTCCCAGCACCCCGCCAGCGCGTCCCCGGCGTCCGTCTCCAGGATCTTGCGCGCCAGCAGCATGCCGACGCTCTTGCCGCCGATGAAGCCGGAGCCGATCTCGCGGGACGCGATCGCCAGCAAATCCTCCAGCGCGAAGTATGTGCGGCTCAGCGCGGCGATCCGCGCCTCCCGGCCGATCACCAGGCGGATGAGCAGCTCCTTCGCCGCCGCCCGGGTGTCGTCCGGCTGCGTCAGCGCGGCGCGGGCCCGCTCCAGCGTGAGCGCCCACGGGTCCCGCGGGTCGCCGGAGAGCACGCCGGCGCCGGTGAAGAGCTCCGCCGCCTCGGCGCTCGCCGTGACGGAGACGGCGTCCTCCGTCCGGATCAGGTGGGGGAAGAACATCGTCGGCGAATATCGCTCCCACACCTTGAGCGGGTGGATGTAGAGGTGGCCGCGGAGGCAATGGAGATCCAGCAGGAGCTGCGTCGTCTCGCGGATGCGCGCGACGGTGCCGTGCGTGTGCAGGCCGCGGCGGAGCGCGAAATAGGCCACGGTGTCGAGCTGGAACAGCCGGGGGCAGGTGACGCGAAAGAAATTCCCGATCATGAGGTCCGAGTACCAGCTCTCCAGCAGGTCGCTCAGGCAGTCGAAGAGATAGAACGCCCTGAGGCCCTCCTGTTCGATCCGGCTTCGGATCTGGGCGGCGAAGCTCTCAAACCCCGCCTGGGCGTCGACGACGCAGACGTCGTCCGCCTCTCCGGGGGCCAGCAGGGGCGGGTGCGCGCCGAAGCGGACGTAGACAAGCCGCCGTCCGTCCCGCCGGGCCTGCCGGACATAGGGCTCCGTCACCCGCCGGTAGTCCTCGATGCACTCCACCTGCCAGACCACGTTGTCCCCCAGCCGCAGGTCGTCGATGACCCGGTCGAACCCGGGCAAACCGGTACTGATGCGCTCCACAGGTCTCACCTCCTCTTAAAAATGGCCGGCCCAAGGGCGGCGCCCTGATAGACACAAATTTAAATTGACATACGCCGCAAAAAGTATATACTATAGGGAAAGAGGAGACGCGAGAGCGACATGTGCAGATGTTGTTCTATTCAGCGTGCAAAGGAGAGATGCCCAGTGCCAACACCATCCCCTTGACTGCTTTCCATTTTGGATGGTCACCATAGATGGCAAGGACCTCTCCGGACCCTGCGCCGCGGTCGGCGGCGGCACAGACAAGAAGATAACGGCGGCGCGGCGGGG
>JAITDM010000268.1 GCA_031282535.1 Oscillospiraceae bacterium | reverse complement strand
TGTAAACGCCGTCTGGATCCTGCTGGGCGGCGGTCTCGCCGGCCTGCTGAGCGGGCGTCCCTGGCGCCGCGGACAGAAGGGGGCGCCGTCATGAGCAGGCTGCCGGAACTGTTTTTGCTCTGTCTGCGCGTCGGGCTGTTCACCTTCGGCGGCGGTCTTGCGATCGTGCCTCTGATCCAGCAGAACCTGGTCGGCGCCGGTTTCATGACGGCGCGTGAGTCGGTGGACATGATCGCCATCTCGCAGATGACCCCCGGCCCCTTCGCCATCAACGCGGCCACCTTTGCCGGCACCAAGCTTGCCGGCATCCCGGGCGCCTTGATCGCCACACTGGGCATGGTGTTGCCGAGCGTTCTCATCGCCCTCCTCGTCGCGAAATTTTTCTTTTCGGCCTACAAATCGCAGGGCGTCCAGTCGACGCTGTCCGGCATCCGCCCGGTCGTGCTGGCGCTCATCGCGGGCGCGGGGCTCACGGTGGCCCGGGAAACCTTCTTTCTGACCGGCGGGTCCGTCGATCTTCCGGCCATCCTTCTGGCGGCGCTCGTGTTCGCGCTCCTCCGTTGCACCAAAGCCGGCCCCGTCTGGCTCCTCACCGCCTGCGGCCTCCTGGGAGCGCTCTTCCTGCGGTGATGTGAGGTATCAATGAATTTTCCAAATTTTGGAGGTTAACAATACATGATATTGAGAAAAAATGCAAGAAGAAAGAGATGTCAGAAACCGGCCCGCGCCGCTTTGTCTTTGGTGTTGGCCGCGGCGCTTTTGGCGGCGCCGTCACAGGCCCTGGTCATGCCTGTCTCGGGCGTGGGTACGCTGTACCGGGAGATCCGGATCCCCCTGGACGACCAGACCGAACTCGTCCAGACCACGCTGCAGCACGCCTCCGCCGGCCGGCAGGAGGAACGTTACATAGAGTGGGGACCGTTTTCCGGCCTCCAGACCATCGTGGCCTATGGGGACAAGGTGTCCGGCAGCGCGCTGACGATGTCGGAGCTCCACCGGAAACTGACGGCCGCCAATTTGGATGTGGCCGCCATCATGAACGGGGACTTCTTCACACTGAGCACCGGAGAACCCGTCGGCATCCTGGTCACGGACGGCATTTTGCGCGCCTCCGACAACTACGCCGCCGCCATCGGCTTTCCCTCGGGCGGCGGGGCTTTCATCGCCAAAGAGCCTCTGAAGATCACGATGTCGGTCCAGACCGGGGGCGGCACCCGCGACATCGCCATCGACCACGTGAACCACACCCGCCGCGAATCGCGGCTGGTGCTGTTCACACCGGACTTCGCCGCCACCACGCGGACGGACACAGAGGGCGTCCACGTCATTTTGGACGTCGCCGGTTCCCTCACCATCGGCGGCATGGTGGGCGGCACCGTCCGCGAAGTCGTGCGCGGGAAGGCCCCGGCCAACCTCACGGCGGGCCGGATGGTGCTGTCGGTGGACGCGAAAGGCCCCGTGGACCGCGTCGCCGATCTGACCCCGGGCGCCCCCGTCACGATCCGCGTCGACTGCGCGGACAGCCGCTTCCTGTCTGTCCCATACGCCGTCGGCGCCAATGTGAGGCTCCTGACAAACGGACAACTCGCCGAAGGGCTGGGCACCGGCACCGCGCCGCGGACCGCCCTCGGCGTCAAAAGCGACGGCACCTGCGTCGATTACACGGTGGACGGCCGGCAGGAGGGTTACAGCGCCGGCCTCTCGCTGACCGACGTCGCCCGGCGTCTCCAGTCCCTCGGCTGTGTGGAGGCGATCAATCTGGACGGCGGCGGTTCCACGATTTTGGGCGCGAAATACCCCGGTCAGGACGCCCTGAACCCGATGGGCAAGCCCTCCGACGGCCAGCAGCGCCGCGTGGCCAATTTCATCGCCCTGGTCAACCCAATGCCGCGGACAGGCACGGTGGACCGGCTCTTTGTGTACCCGCCCGAGGCCACCGTGCTGAAAAACGCCAGGGTCGCCTTCAAGGGGTATGCCACAGACCTCAACTACCACACCGCGACGACGCCGCCGCTGTCCTGGTGGTCCACAAACCGCGCCGTCGGCTCGATGGACGCCTCCGGCGTCTTCACGGCGGACAGTGCCGGCGAAACCCTCGTGGGCGCGGAGAGCCTCAACAACTACTACGTCTACGGCGACGCCGCCGTGCGGGTGGTGGACACGCTGGACTCCATCCGGTTGACAAACGAGACCACGGGGCGGATCCTGTCGTCCCTGGCCGCGGCGCCCGGCGAAGCGGTCAATCTGTCGGCGACGGGCTTTTTGGACAATCTCGCGGTCACCGGGCAGGACGTCTGCTTCGCCTGGAGCGTCACCGGACCGGTCGGCAGCATCGACGTGAACGGGCTGTTCACCGCCTCCGACATCCGGGGGGCCGTGGGCCGCGTCACGGTCGCGTACGGCAATGTGGTCAACAGCATTCCCGTGGAAGTCGGCAAAATGCCGCAGGCCGTCGAGACCTTTGAGGAAAAGAGCAGCCGCGTCCCGGAGGGCGGCGACAAGATCTCCTTCCTGTACGAGCGGGACATGGACCGGGTGCAGTACGGCCGGCAGGCCGGGCGCATCACGTATGATTTCAAAGACATGCCGGCGGACGCGCCGCCGACGCTGACGCTGCCCGTGAACGTCCCGCTCGCGGACCGCCCCACCTACCTCAACCTGTGGGTCTTTGGGGACAATTCCGGCAATACCATCGGCGTGAAGATCGCCGATACGACGGGCCAGGAGAGCGACCTGCCCCTGCGGACACTGGACTTCGCGGGATACCAGTACGTCCAGGCCGCCCTGCCGGCGGGCGCGGCCCGCGTCTCCGGCCTCTGGGTCACGCGCGCGGAGACCGGGGCGGAACAGGGGACGCTGTACACCGACCACTGGGTCGCGTCCCACCAGTCTTACAACGACACACAGCCGCCTCTGGTGCGTATCGACGCCGCGGACACGCTGTCCCAGCCCGGTCACGCGGCGGTGGAGGGCTTTGTGACGGACGACAACGGCGCGCCGCTGCGCGACCTCGACGTGGCGCTGCGCGTCGACGGCGTCACCCAACCTTTCAGCTATGACCGCAACACAGGCCTGTTACAGGCCATACCCGCGCTGCCCGACGACCAGTGGCACAAGCTGACGCTGGAGGCGGTCGACCCGGCCGGCAACCGGAGCCGCACCGGCGTCGAGGTGTCGGCGGCCCTGGAGCCGCCGGTCCCGCTTGTCCGCTTCTCCGACGTCGAGGACACGCACTGGGCCTACCGGGATGTGGCGTTTTTGGACGAGCGTGGTATCCTCACCGACTTTGTTGTGGAGGACCGCGTCGAATTCAGGCCGGACCACGCGCTGACGCGCGCCGACATGGCCATCTTCATCGCGCGCATGCTGCGGCTCGACACGGACCTCTCGGCGGGTGTGACGCTGCCCTTTAGCGATGCGGACGCCATTCCCCCCGAGGCCGCGCCGGCGGTGAAGGCGCTCTATGAGATGCGCGTCATCAAGGGCAAATCCCAAAACGGGCAGCTGTTCTTCGACCCCGCGGCGCCGATCTCCCGCGCCGAATTCTGCACGATCATCGGGCGGACGATGGCGCGCGGCTACGCAAAAATACCCACAAACTTCGCAGACGGCGACACCATCCCCGCCTACGCCAAAGATCACATCGAGGTGCTGGTCTCCCTGGGCGTCATCGGCGGCTACCCCAACAACACGATGCGCCCGCAAAACAACATCACCCGCGCGGAAGCCGCCAAAGTCCTGTGCCGTCTGTATTGACCGAACCCGCGGCCTGTCAGCCCCGCGGGGCGAGCTCCCCGGCGGCAAACAGTTCCGCCACCTCCGGGTAGAGAAAAAATCCCTCGCCGACGCCGAGGCCGGCCGCGAGACGCAGTTTTTTCAGCAAACTCTGCCCGTCGTCGTACAGGACAAAGTGGGTCTCCCCCGACGCGCCCTTGTAGGTGAGGTAGTGCGCGCACAGCTCCTGGGAAAAAAACACCTGGCGCCCCGCCGTCAGCCGCGCGAGCGCCCGGGGCGTCAGCCGCGCGCCCGGCCCGGCCGCCTTCGGCAGCGTGATGTCGCACATCAGACGTTCCCACTCCGGCGCCAGCCGCCGGCCCCCGTACCGCTCCCGCGCCGCCGTCAGACAGTCGCGCACGGACCCGGACACCGGCGCGCACGGGAACACGACGCGGCACGCGCGCGTGCAGTGCGCGTACTCCGCGGACACATACAGCGCCAGCCCTTTGGCCTCCAGCACAGGCGCGCACTCGGCCACAAACTGTTCCAGCCGGCCGTGACCCGGCGTCTCGAAGTCGGCCACGACCCCCTCGAAGGCGTGCGCGGCGCAGGTCTGCACAACCGCCTGGCAGAGCGCGCCCACCCCGTCCGCCGCGCCCTGCCCCGCCGGTCCGCCGGCCCGGTCCGACAGCACCATCAGACCGCCGCGCGCGGACAGCTCGGCGCGCCGGCGCATCAGGCCGCACGCCGGGTCCACGTCGTATGCCAGATGCGCCACGCGGACGCCCATCGCCGACGCCGCCCGGGCATCGGCCGGTACCGCCGCCACAATGGGCGAAACAGCGGCTTCCACTTAGGCCACATCCCTTCGTATTTTTGTTCACTCTGTTTCGTCTCCCATTGTGAATCGCGCCGCCTTGTGGTATACTAAATGCGCTCCCTGCTGCGGTTACCTGCGTTGATCACCCAAACCATTTATATGACGGGGCCGTTTGATTATGCGAATGAGCAAGTTTGGCGCCAATCTCATCCCCGACAAGGTATTTACCAACATCCAGGACATCACCCCCGAGTGGCTTCTCTCAAGAGGGCTGCGGGGCTTGGCCGTGGACCTGGACAACACGCTGGCCGGTTACGGGCAGAAGCGTCCTACGCCTGACGTCATCCGCTGGATCGGCCGGATGTGCGAGGCGGGCCTTGGCGTTGTCATTCTCACAAACAACGCGGAGGACCGCGTGCAGCGGTTTTGTGCCGGGCTCCCCGTCAGGTATGTCCCCCGCGCGCGCAAACCCTTTTCGCTCGGCTTCAAACGGGCCGTGGACCTGCTCGGGCTCCCGCCGGCCCAGGTGGCCGAGGTGGGCGACCAGATCTACACCGACGTTCTGGGCGCCAAGCGCAGCGGGCTGTTTTCCATTCTGGTCACGCCGCTGCACCTCAAGGGCCACTTCTTTTTCAGCCTGCGCCGCCGTCTGGAACAGCCCTTCATCCGCAAAGCGCTCCAGCGGGACGCCTGTCAGTGACAGTGACGCCACCCCCTGTCCGGCCCGTGTGTTTGCTCCCGTGATTTTATGTCCGATTGTCCGCGCGGGGCATCGGAAAAGGAGGCCGCCGTGAACCGTCTGCCGTCTCTGCAAGCGCTGTTGGAGGAGGCGTCTCTCGACGCGCTGCTGCTCACCTCCCGCGTGGCCCGGTATTACGCCACGGATCTCTTTACCTCCGCCGGCATGGTGCTGATCACCCGTCAAGGTGGGACGCTTTACACGGATTTCCGCTATATCGAGGCCGCGCGGACACGCCTTGACGGCTATGCGGCGGAGATGATCGACCACACGCATTCCTACCGCGAGGCCGTCGGCAAAGCCCTGGCCCGCGCGCGGGTGAAGACGCTCGGTTTTGAGCAGGACACGATGACGCTCACCGAATACGAGACCCTCTCCCGCGCGTTTTCCGTGGATTTTGTACCGGCGCACGAGGCGCTGCACAGGCGGCGGCGCGTCAAAGACGCCGAGGAATTGGCCCGCATGGAAGAG
>JAITDM010000262.1 GCA_031282535.1 Oscillospiraceae bacterium | reverse complement strand
CTGTGATGATGGTTCTGGCCGGTCTTCCGGCGCTGACCCTGCCGGCGGCCTGGGCGGCGGACAGTGAGACCGTTTTCGCACCGGCCGCCGACGAACCCGGCCCCGGGACGGCGGACATTTTTCTCAGCGCCCAGGACGGCGGCTACATCGTCCCCAAACAGGCGGCGACGGTCACGGCGGACCTGTCCGACCGCTACGGCTATCAGGATGCCGAGGGGGCCGTCTCCGGCCTGGACGCGCTGATCAGGGCCCATCAGATCCGGTATGCGCTCATAAGCGGCGCCTATGACGAGGAGGGCTTTGCCGCCTGGGTGCACGGCGCCGTCACGGTGAGCGAACAGGGCTATGTCACCGCGGCCTTCGGGAGGAGCAACCCGAGTCTCTCGCTCCTCATCGACGGGGCGATGCCGGGGGAGGACGACGTGGGGCTCGCCATCCCGGACACGCCTGTGGCCGACGGCGGCGACGTGGAATTTCTGATCTACCAAGATGCCGACGCCATGGACTTTTACACCTGGTTTGAGGATCAGACGGGCAAGGTACAGGCTGTCACGACGACCGCCGGCGAGGATCTCACGCTGACCCTCAAGGGGGACATGCTGCTCACGATGATGTTCGGGCTGCCCATGGACGGCGACCGCATTGTTGACACAGGCCTCTGCGAGGACCTGCCCATCGTCGCCCTCGACCCCGCCACCGGCACGGCGGCGCCCTTTGTGCCGGCGGTCGCGGTCGACGAGGACGGCGCGTTCACGGTGCGCTTTGCCGCGCCCGGCACGTACATCCTCTCCGTCCGGGGCGACGCCTATGTGGACATCTTCGCCCCCTGGTGCGTCGTCACCGTCGCCGCCCCCAAACCAGCGCTCCGGCTCGCCGACATGTACCTCTCCAACAACACCTCCGAAAACGGCGCGTTCAGCCCGGCGTTTGACGGGGATGTGACGGAATACACCGTGGTCCTGCCGGCCACCGGTACGACGGCCTACATGCGGCCGGTCGCGGCGGACATGGAGGCCATGAACGCCGCCGGATACCGGTGGCGGTACACGCCGGTGCCCGCGGGGGCGGACGCCGGGACGCCGAACGCCACACTCCGGCCGTTTGCCGCCGGCCATGTCAGCGGTTCGATCAGCTATCCCGGTACCTACGAGAAGATCCTCATCGAGATTCTGGACACGGAGCAGGACGACAAGGTCCTCGCCGCCTACACATTCCATCTCAAATACCGGGCGCCCCCTCTCTCCGCTCCGTCCGATGTGTCGCCCAGAACAACCCCCCTGTCCGGCGAGGGGGCGCGGTACTCCACGCACATCACCCCCGACACGGAGACGGTCGCGATCACCGTTCCCACCTCCAGCTACGGAAGAAACGTCCTGATCAACGGCGCGCCGGCCGCGGCCGGCCAGCCGTTCGCGCTCGCGGTGGCGGATCTCACGTTCACAGACGGCGAGACGGATGTCGTCATTGCCTACACAAACCCGGACATATATGTCCAGGACACGATCGTCACGCTGACGCTGATCCTGGAGAAGTGGACGCTCACGCCCGACATTCTCATCCAGCCTGCGGCGGCGTCGGATTACGGGCAGGATCAGGCCGGCGTCAAGGCGCTGTCCGTCTATGCCACCGCCGCCGGGGGGCTTCGCTGGCAGTGGTATCGAAACACCGCGGACAGCGTCTTCAGCGGAACGCCGGTGGCGGGCGCCACGGAGGCCGAGTTTGTCCCGCCCGTGACGACGGTGGGCGTCGTCTATTATTACTGCGTCGTCACGAGCACGGCCGAAGGCGGCCGGAGCGTCGCCTCCGAGACGGCGCGCGTCACGGTCTTCCCGGACCCCACCCCCGTGCTCACGGTGCTGACGCCGGGTGAACCGCTGCCGGACATCGTGGGCATCACCTGGACGCAGGAGATCGGCTACCACTACCATGTGGGCGAGACGGAGGTGTCGGACCTGCGGGTGTCCGCCGTCACCGCGGCGGCGGGCTACGCCGTCGCCTACAGCTGGACGGTGCGGTGGGGCAACAGCCAGATGAACACGTCCGGCAACGGCGACGGCTCCATCACCCCCGTGACCACGTCGGCGCGCCTGGGGCCCAATCTGTACACCGTCACGGCCAGCGTCACCGTGGGCGGTATGCGGTACCAGACCAGCGAGACGATCTATGTCCACATCGAGACACCGAAGGACTACGGGGAGGCGATGCGGGACTGGCCCGGCAGCGGCACGGCGGAAGACCCCAAACTGCTCAGCACAAAGGAGGATCTGGCCGCCCTGCAGCGGCAGACCGAGGCCGGGCTCCCGTTCAGCGGCATTTACTTCAAGCTCACGAACGACATCGCCTTGGACGACACCTGGAAGCCCATCGGCGGCGGCGACGTCACGGGCAACGGGCGAAATCTGAAGCCCTTCTCCGGCGTGCTGGACGGCGGCGGACACACCCTCAGCTTCGCCTACGATTCCCCGCCCCTGCTGCTGTACGCCCGGCGCGCCACCGTCAAAAACCTGAACATCTACGGCCCCTACATCAACAGCTACGGCCTGGTGCAGAGCTATCCCATTGACTACGGCCCCACCGGTTCCTCCGGCTCCGGCGGCCCCACCATCGACATCATCAACGTCACGCTCAAGAGCGGCACCACCACGAAGCTCGCCGGCTTCATCGGCGGCAGCGCCTCGGGGCAGAACCACGTGAACATCGTCCGCTGCACCGCGGAGGCGGGCGTCGTCGTCGGGTACGACAAGGTGAACAATACCCCCGCCACCGGGAGCAACGGCTCCTTTGCCGGCGGCTTCAACGGCACGATTGTGGACAGCGTCAGCTGCGCCACGGTTTACGGCGGCGGCGGCGTGGGCGGTCTGGCCGGCTTCAAAGGGCAGTCCATGGGCCCCCTCGCCATCCGCAACAGCGCCTTCGCCGGGCGGATCGTCGCCACCGGCAGCGGTGTGGGCGGCATCATGGGCAGGGGCTATGTCTCCTCCTCCGCCCCCAACACCCTCGCCGTCACCGTGGAGAACTGCTATGTCGCGGCGGACATCACGGGGAGCAACCGCGTGGGCGGCCTCTTTGGCGACGAGGGCGGCCTCGTGCAGGCCTGGGACAACGGCCCCGGCGGCATCCGCAACAATGTCTTCACCGGGACCGTCACGGCCACGGCCGACCCGGCGGAGGCCGAGGTCTACGCCGGCGGCATCATCGGCTACATCCGGTCCCTCAACCGCTACAACCTTGTCACAAACAACTACTACGCGGACACCGCCGGGGTCGCCCGGGGCATCGGCGGCGTGCAGTACGTCGACACCAGCCACTCGTCGCCCGCCGCCGTCGAGGGTGTGACATACGTCAACACCGCCGCCGGGGCGTCGGGCATCAGCGGCATGAGCCAACGCAACATGAACCGCACCGACGACCCCCTGGGCGCCGACGCCGGCAAGCTCACCCTGGCGGCGACGGCGGAACAGCTGCGCGACGGCACGGTCACCGACCTGCTGAACCGCGGTGAAGGCAGTCTGGAAAACTGGGTGCAGGGCGAGCAGTATCCTGTCCACCGGGGCGCCGGTTCCACCCCGACGACGCCCCCCGAGGAGGAGGATCCTGAGGACCCCGGCACCACTCCGACGACACCCCCCGAGGAGGAGAATCCTGAGGACCCCGGCACCACCCCGACGACGCCTCCCGGCGAAGGGGAAGAAGAGCCTGCCACCGTCTTCAAGCTGGAGATCGGCGGCGACTACAAGACCCGGTATGTGGTGGGGGAGAGCTTCAGCACCGCCGGCATGGTGATCACCGCCACGTTCAGCAACGGCGACACGAAGATTCTCACCCCCGAAGAGGTCGAGTTCGCCGGTTTCGACAGCGCCGTCAGGGGCGTCAAAACCGTCGCCCTCCGGTACCAAACGGTGGAAGCGTCTTTCGAGATCACGGTGCTCTATCCGGAGACATCCAGTCCCGCCACCATCACCGTGTATCTCACCCTCTACGGCGACACCGTCCATACGCCCCCCGAGGACGGCGGGCCGACCCACACGCTGCAGCACGGCGGTCTCACCCTGTGGATCCCCCGGAACACCGTCTTCACCGTCTCCCGCAACGCCACGGTGCTGGACGTCCTCGAAAAAGCCATGACCCAGGCGGGCCTGACATGGGAAAACCCCAGCGGCAATTACATCACCTCCATCACCAAGGACGGGGTGACGCTGGGCGAGCGCACCAACGGCGCGAAGTCGGGCTGGATGTACACGTTGAACGGCAGCCACCCCTTGAATGGCGTCGCGCAGCAATATCTGGAAAACAACGACCGCATCGTGTTCCACTATACGGACGACT
Organism: Oscillospiraceae bacterium; assembly: GCA_031282535.1. Taxonomy (GTDB): domain Bacteria; phylum Bacillota; class Clostridia; order Oscillospirales; family UBA929; genus JAIRTA01. The sequence continues at coordinate 1,713 of JAITDM010000262.1, read as the reverse complement.
ACGAACAAGAGGAGGGGGCCGAATATTGGGCGCAGTCTCCCTCCGGGGGCTCGAAGACCGGCGATGGAGCGGCGGCGACGGCCGACGGGTCCGAGACGCCGCTCGCGGGTCTCTTCCCGTTTGCGGACGTCGCGGAGAGCGATTGGTTCTATGGCGATGTGTACTATATGTGGGAGAACAGCCTGATGAACGGCACGTCGGCCACGCTGTTCAGTCCGAGCAGGACCCTGACGCGCGGCATGGTGGTCACCGTGCTGTACCGCGCGGAGGGGGAGCCAGACGTTTCCAGTGTGGCAAATCACTTCCCCGATGTGACTGCGGGCCGGTATTACACCGAAGCGGTGGTCTGGGCGGCGGACCATGAAATCGTACTCGGTTACACGGACGGAAAGTTTGGCCCGGACGACGACATCACGCGGGAGCAGATGGCGGCCATCCTCTACCGCTACGAACAGTACGCTGGGAAGACACCGGCCGACACGGTCGAGGCCCTCGCGTTTGCCGACGAGGGCAGCGTCAGCGCCTACGCGAAGGAGGCCGTGGGCAAACTGGTCACGCAGGGCATCATCGCCGGCAAGCCAAACAACCGCTTCAACCCGCAGGGCGGCGCCACGCGCGCCGAATTTGCGGCCGTGCTGCACAGGTTCAAAGAGGCGACCAAAGAGGCGCCGTAGGGGCGGTTAGCCCGCCCAAATCGGGCGCGTCACGCCCAATCATACGACAACATCATAAACCGCCGCCGCTGTCACAGCGGCGGCGGTTTATATTTCATTCTCCTCCAATAATATTGGCCGCTATCACACTGATTTGACATGTGCTCTTCATTTCGTTTGTTTCTGGTAAAAAAGCGTGAAAACTCTCGAAAGAAGCGCGCGGCTTTCACTGAGAACTTATAAATATTTTTCGAGTGATCGCTAATTGTGTTGCTTTTCGCCGAGTGCCATGGTATTATAATAAATATATCGTATTAAAAGCTCGCTTATAACCTGTTCTGGGAATTCAGGTATTTAATGATACCGGCGGAGGGGAAAATAATATGGACGATCGCAAATCAATGGGCAGCCCGAAAGAAGGCGTGCTGATTCCAGTCGCTAAAGCGACAGAATTCTCCGCAAACGATGGCGGCGGCGTCATTGACGAGTCTGTTCTCTTTGAACGCGCCATGGCGATTATTGAAACTCGCAAATCTCGCGCCGCCGCACACGCGAATAGTGAGGTCACGCTGATGTTTTGGGAGGTCGGGCAGCTTATCAATTCGGTTGTACTTGGCAACCACCGCGCGGCGTATGGGAAACGAATTTTGTCGGCTCTGGCGACAAAATTGGTTAAACGGTATGGAAAGAGCTTTTCGGAACAAAATTTATATCGGATGACGCAATTCGCGGAGCGGTTTGTTGATTTTGAAATTTTGTCGCCTCTGGCGACAAAATTGAGTTGGTCGCATTTTTGCGAATTGATTCGCGTAAAGACAAACGAGGCGAGGATATACTATGCCGAGGACGCCGCCGCCAGAGGTTACGGGGCGAAAGACCTGCGTCAGCGAATTTCACGTAAAGATTACGAACGCCGCGAGATTGCGAACACCCACTTATCCGAACCATCTGCAGTCCCGTTCAATGTATTCCGGGACCCATACCTGCTCGATATTTTCGGTCTGAAAGACAACTATCTCGAAGCGGATTTGGAGCAGGCGATACTGACCGAGATCGAATC
>JAITDM010000098.1 GCA_031282535.1 Oscillospiraceae bacterium | reverse complement strand
AAGGAATATAGGCCTTTCACCAGCTTTTCAACAGCCTGCTGGCACATAAATACCACATAAAGCCAATGTCCATCCCTCAGCATGCTTTCGGCAACAGTGAGATCATATTTGGCTATGTCAAGCCAATACTCAAATTTTTCTAGGCCGTCCATATGATTTCTCCTTGATAATAACACTTCACGCGGATATTCACTTGTGCCATGTGAACACCTCCGCAATAGCATTATATACCAACGCAAAGCATTTGTAAAGCATTCCCCACCGCCTTCGTGGCAGTCGACGACTTCGGCCTGCGCCGTTCCCAATCGTGTACGCGATGCAGCCCGTCACCCGTGCGAATTGTCACAGAACCACCCCGTCAGCGGCTGCGCCGCTGCCACCCCTCCGAAGGAGGGGAATTGCGGGGACACCGCACAGACGGAAAAATTCTCAATTCTCAATTCTCCATTCTCAATTGTGTCAAACTACGCCCCCCTGACACACACGACAAAATTCTCTCCTTCTATTTTTCGCCTGCGTTTGGTATAATAAGATCGGTCTTGCCCGTGCGGCCCGGACGGCGCGGGCTTCGGCGCGCGGGTCGCCTTGTATAAATTCCACATTTTGACATATTTCGGGAGGGTCATTCTTTGCTTGAACGTCAGGACATCCTCGATGTGTGCCCCGACATGACGGTGCTGGCCGACGAGCCGATGCGCCGCCACACCTCCTTTGCGATCGGCGGTCCGGCCGATCTGATGGCGCTGCCGGGCAGCCCGGCGGCCCTGGCCGCGCTGCTCGCGCTGGCCCGCCGGCGGGAGACGCCGGTGCTGCTCATGGGCAACGGCACCAATCTGCTGGTCAGCGACCAGGGCGTGCGCGGCCTCGTCGTCAAGACGCACAGCGGCCTGGCCGGCCTCAGGCGCAGCGGCGAGCGCGAAATCGTCGCCGGCTGCGGCGTGCTGCTCTCCGCGCTGGCCTCGGCGGCGGCGCGGTGGGGGCTCTCCGGTTTGGCCTTCGCCCACGGCATCCCCGGCACGGTGGGCGGCGCCGTCTGTATGAACGCCGGCGCCTACGACGGCGAGATGAGCCGCGTGGTGCGGCGCACCTCGTATGTGAACGCAGCGGGCCAGTTCGGCGTGCTGGCCGGACCCGCCCACGCATTCTCTTACCGCCACAGCTTCTTCACCGACCACGGCGGATCCTTCGCCCTGGAGATCACGCTGACGCTGACCCCCGGGGATCCGGATGCGATCCGCGCGGAGACCGAGGCGCTGAACGCGCGCCGCCGCGCCGCCCAGCCGCTGGACCTACCCAGCGCGGGCAGCGTGTTCAAACGGCCGCTGGGCGGGCACGCCGCACCCCTGATCGAGGCCTGCGGCCTGAAGGGCGCCCGCGTCGGCGGGGCGGCGGTGTCGGACAAACACGCCGGATTCATCGTCAACAGCGGCGGGGCCACCTGCGAAGATGTGCGCCGGCTGATCGAACAGATTCAAACGCGGGTGCGCGCCGAGACAGGCGTGCAGCTGGAGCCGGAGATCGGCCTGGTGGGCGACTTCGGCGCCGGGGCGCCGGCCTAACGGAGGGTCGGGGCGCCGGTGGCGCCGCGCGAGGGGGAACGTGTGATGAAATTTCTCGTTGTGTCGGGCCTGTCGGGGGCCGGCAAAAGCCAGGTGGCCACGCTGCTCGAAGACATGGGCTACTTCTGCGTGGACAACATGCCGGTGCAGCTGATCCCACGGTTTGCCGAACTGTGCATGGCCTCCGAAGGCAAGTACGACCGCGTGGCACTGGTGACGGACGTGCGCTCCAACCGCTCCTTCGACGAGCTGTTCCAGGCCCTCGGGGAACTGTCGGAGCTGGCGTGCGGGTACCAGATCCTCTTTGTGGAGGCCAGCCCCGAGGTCATCATGCAGCGCTACAAGGCCACCCGCCGCCGCCACCCGCTGGCCGTAGACGGGCAGCCGATGGAAGACACCGTCGCGCACGAATACCACATGCTGGAGACCGTGCGCAGCCAGGCGGACTACATTGTGAACACCTCCGTCATGACGACCAACCAGCTCCGAGACCACCTGCGCGACCTGTTCTCCGACGGCCCGCAGGCCCGGGTCATGGTGGTCATGATCGGCTCGTTCGGCTTTAAATACGGGGTCCCGCGCGACTCGGACCTCGTGTTCGACGTGCGCTTTCTGCCCAACCCCTTCCACGTGTACGAGCTCCGCCCGCTCACCGGCAACGACGAGGAGGTCTTCTCCTATGTGAACCGGTTTCCGGAGACACAGGAGTTCTTTTCCTTGCTGCGGGGGCTGATCACCTTTTTGCTGCCCCAGTACATCGAGGAGGGCAAGACCTCCCTCGTCATCTCCATCGGCTGCACGGGCGGCCGCCACCGCTCGGTGACCATCGCCCGGATGCTGTACGAGTATGTCGGGGAGATCGGCTACCGCGCCACGCTGACCCATCGGGACATCGCCAGAGGGTAAGGAACTGTCAAACAATAACCTGCACATCTGACTTGGTATTTCATGCCCCGGCATCGTTGCCGGAACCCGGCAATACACAAAGTATTACCGGAACCCGGCGCCTTGCCGGGACGCGAAATCCCTGCGTCATATGTTGCAACTTATTATTCTCCAGTTCCTAAAACCGTCAGAGGATCGGGGGTGAACCCGTGTCGTTTTCTTCAGAGGTAAAACGGGAGCTCAGCCGCCTGCCGGCGGACAGGCCCTGCTGCGTCAAGGCGGAGATCTACGGCGCGCTGCTGTTCGGCCACACGTTCCGGGCGCGGGAGATGCGGATCGTCACCGAGAGCCTGCCCGTGGCCGGGCGGCTGGCGTCGCTCTGCCGCGCCGCTTTCGGGTTTGATTTCGACCGGCGCCCCGCCGACGGGCCGTCGGCCGGCAAGGCGACGCTGCTGCTCTCGGACCGGGCCAAGCTCTCCGCGGCGCGCGAGGTCTTCGGGTACGGCGCCGCCGACGCGGCCGCGCTGCACCTGAACAACGCGGTGCTGGAGGACGAGTGCTGCACGCGCAGCTTCGTGCGCGGGGCCTTTCTCACCGGCGGCTCGATGATGCGGCCGGACCGCAAATATCACCTGGAGCTCGCCACCCCCCACGGGCCGCTCAGCCGGGAGGTGCTGGCGCTCCTGCGCGCCCTTGACTTCACGCCCCGCATCACGCTGCGCGCCGGCCACCATGTGATCTACCTGAAGGCCAGCGAGCAGATCGAGGACTTTCTGACCGCCATCGGCGCGCCGCGCGCCGCGCTCACCCTGATGGAGACCAAGGTGGAGAAGGACCTGCGCAACCGGGTCAACCGGAAGGTCAACTGCGAGACGGCCAACCTCGGCAAGACCGTCGCGGCCTCGATGGAACAGATCGGCGCCATCGAGCGCCTGCGCGTCAGCCCGCTGTGGGAGACCCTGCCCGCGCCCCTGCGCGAGACCGCCGAACTGCGTCTGCGCTACCCGGACCAGCCCCTGACCGAGCTCTGCGCGCGCTTTGACCCCCCGCTCGGCCGCTCCGGCCTCAACCACCGGCTGCGGAAATTGACGTCGCTGGCCCGGGAGACGGAACGCGGCGGCGCCTGATGGCACTTTGTTGCCGCGAAGCGGCAACAAAAAAACAAGAATTTGGGTTGTGGGTTGCAGGTGCAATCCACGTTAGGGGAGAACGCCGTGACTGATTTTGTTCACCTGCACCTGCACACCGAATACAGCCTGTTGGACGGGGCCTGCCGGATCGACAGGCTGATGGCGCGCCTCCGGGAGATCGGCCAGGACGCGGCGGCCATCACCGACCACGGCGTCATGTACGGCGTGGTCGACTTCTACAAGGCGGCCAAGGCCGCCGGCATCCAGCCGATCCTCGGCTGCGAGGTCTATGTGGCCCCGCGCGGCCGGGGCGACCGGATCCACGAACTGGACGCGGAGCTGGGCCACCTGATCCTGCTGTGCGAGAACGAGACGGGGTACCGCAACCTCTGCCGGCTGGTCAGCCGGAGTTTTTCCGAGGGGTTTTACATAAAACCGCGCGTCGACCGGGCGCTTCTCGCCGAGTATGCCGAGGGGCTGATCGTTCTCTCTGCCTGCCTGTTTGGCGAGGTGTCCCGTCTTTTGCTCAAAAACCGCTACGAGGAGGCGCGCGACACCGCGCTGTGGTACCGCGGCGTCTTCGGGGCGGACAACTACTTTTTGGAGCTCCAAAGTCACGGCCTGCCGGAGTCGGCCGAGGCGGCGGCGGGGATCCTCCGGATCCACAAGGAGACGGGCATCCCGCTGGTCGTGACGAACGACGCCCACTACCTGACCCGCGAGGACGCCTACACGCAGGACGTCCTCATGTGCATCCAGATGAACAAGACCGTCGACGACCCGGACCGCATGCGGTTTTCTTCCCAGGAGCTCTATGTGAAGACGGGCGACGAGATGGCCGCGCTCTTTCCCGAGTACCCGGAGGCCGTGCGCAACACGCGGCGCATCGCCGACCGCTGCCGGGTGGACTTCACCTTCGGCGCGCACCATCTGCCCCGTTTCCTGCTGCCGGACGGGCAGAGCGACAGCGTCTCATTTTTGCGGCAAAAGAGTTCCGAAGGCTTTGCCCGCCGCTACTCTAACCCGCCGGACGCCTACCGAGCGCGGCTCTCCTACGAACTTGAGATGATCGAGCGCATGGGGTTTGTCGACTACTTTCTCATCGTCGGCGACTTCATCGACTTCGCGCGCAGCCGGGAGATCCCGGTCGGGCCGGGGCGCGGCTCCGCCGCCGGCAGCATGGTGTCGTACTGCCTGGGGATCACCGATGTGGACCCGATGAAGTACGACCTGTACTTCGAGCGCTTTTTGAACCCGGAGCGGGTGAGCATGCCTGACATCGACATAGACTTCTGCTACATCCGCCGGCAGGAGGTCATCGACTACGTCATCGGCAAGTACGGGTTTGACCATGTGGCGCAGATCGTCACCTTCGGCACGATGGCGGCCCGCGCCGCCGTCCGGGATGTGGGCCGCGCGCTGGGCTGCACCTACGCCGAGGTGGACGTCGTGGCCAAGCTCGTCCCCTTCGCCCTCCACATGACGCTGGAAAACGCCCTGAAGCTCTCCCCCGGGCTGCGGGACATGTGCCGCGACGACCCCCGCATCGACAAGCTGATCCGCACGGCCCAGGCGCTGGAGGGCATGCCCCGGCACGCCTCGACCCACGCCGCGGGCGTCGTGATCACGGCCCGTCCGGTCTCCGAGTATGTGCCGCTGGCCAAAAACGACGAGGCCATTGTCACCCAGTTTCCGATGAACACGCTGGAGGAGCTGGGGCTGCTCAAGATGGACTTTCTCGGCCTGCGCAACCTGACCGTGCTGCACGACGCCGAGACCATGATCCGCCGCCGCGGCGCGGCGTTTCGTCTCTCCGACATCCCGGAAAACGACGCGGAGACCTTCGCGATGCTGGTCGCCGGCAAGACCTCCGGGGTCTTCCAGCTCGAGTCGGGCGGCATGACCGGCGTGTGCGTGGGGCTCCAGCCGCAGTCGATCGAGGACATCACCGCGGTCGTGGCGCTCTTCAGGCCCGGCCCGATGGACTCCATCCCCCGTTTCATCGAGAGCAAGCACCACCCCGAGAAGGTTTCCTACCGGCACCCGATGCTGCGGGACATCCTGCAAGTGACGTACGGCTGCATCGTCTATCAGGAGCAGGTGCTCGAGATCTTCCGCAAGATGGCCGGATTTTCGCTGGGCAAGGCCGACATGGTGCGCCGCGCGATGTCGAAGAAGAAGATGAAGGAACTGGCGCGCGAGCGCGAGAACTTCATCCGCGGCAACGCCGCCGAGGGGATTCCCGGCGCCGTGGCAAACGGCGTGGACGCCGCCGTCGCCGAGGCGATCTTCGACGAGATCATGGACTTTGCGAACTACGCCTTCAACAAGGCGCACGCCGTCTCCTACGCCATCATCGCCTACCAGACGGCGTATCTGAAATGCCACCACCCCCGCGAATACATGGCGGCGCTGCTGACCTCCGTGCTGGACTGGAGCGCCAAGGTCGCCGAATACATCGCGGAGTGCCGCGAGATGGGCATCTCCGTCTGTCCCCCCGACGTCAACACCTCGGAGGACGGTTTCACGGTCGGGCCGGACGGCCGGATTTTGTTTGGTCTCGTGGCCGTGAAGAACGTCGGCCGGGCGCTGATCCGGGACCTGATGGCCGAGCGGGCCGAGCGGGGGCCGTTTACCTCTCTCCAGTCCTTCTGCGAGCGGATGTTCGACGCCGATCTCAACCGGCGCGCCGCGGAGAGTCTGATCTACTGCGGCGCGATGGACAGCTTCGGCGCGTCCCGCGCGGCGCTGCTCGCCGCGTACGAGCCCATCATGAACGACCTGGAGTCCGCCCGCCGCAAGAATGTGGAGGGGCAGATCGACTGGTTCAGCGGCTTTGACGGCGGCGGCAAGCGCCCCGAGCGGCCGCTGCCGGACGTGCCGGAGCTTCCGCTGCGGGATCGCATGGCCAAAGAGAAGGAGTACACCGGGCTGTTCCTCTCCGGGCATCCGCTGGACGCCTACCGGGACGAATTGCGCCGCACGGGCGCGGTGCCGGTGCGGCGGATTTTAAACGACTTTTCGCAGGAGGGCGGGCCGACGGTCTTTCGGGACGAGCAGCGCGTGACGCTGGCGGGTCTGCTCACCGCGGTGCGCACCAAGACCACCCGCAACAACTCTCTGATGGCCTACGTCACATTGGAGGACACGACGGCTTCCACCATTGAGCTGCTGGTGTTCGCGTCGGTGCTGGCCCGGTGCGGGCCCTATCTCAAGGCCGACCACGCCGCGGTGGTGACGGGGCGGATCAGCGTCCGCGAGGACCGCGAGCCGCAGATCCTCGTGGACGAGCTGCGCCCGCTGGCCGACTTCGAGTCCCTGGACGGGGCGCCGGCGACGGCACCGCCTCCGCCGCCGCAGACGCTGTTTGTCCGGCTGTCCGGCGACCACCCGAAGGCCGCCCGTCTGCCGGCGCTGCTCACGATGTTCCCCGGCACGGTGAAGACGGTTCTCTACCACAGCGACACCGGCCGGAGGCTCGGCGCCGTCTGCAACCCCGACCCCCGCCTGCTGCGCGAACTGTCCGACTGGTTCGGCGGCGAAAATGTGGTGCTGAAATAACCGCCGCAAAAAATGTAAAATCTTTCTTGGAAAACAAGAACCAGCTTCTGCGATTTTGCTGAGGTC
>JAITDM010000047.1 GCA_031282535.1 Oscillospiraceae bacterium | reverse complement strand
GCAATGTGATTGATTCCGGTGACGAAATGCTCTACAAGCGCGTCGTAGAGGTTATGGCGGAGAAGGCGGGGGTGCAGTTGCCATGACTTTTGCTGAAAGCGGTATGTTCTTTGACTTCTCGGGTTTATTGACCGCCGAGCTGATTGACTTGCCGGAAAACAAGTTTGATGGAGCAAGTGTCGTTGACTTTGTCGCAGAGAGCGAAGATGCGCTGCTGTTCGTTGAAGCCAAGAATTACGTCAACGCCTCGGATGACCCCACTATCCAAGCCGCCATCGACAAAGCGCAGGCTGCGTCGTTCGCGGACATTGACGATGAGGTTCTCTTTGCTCGCAGGATGATAAAGAAACTAGAACACAGTCTGTTTGTGCAACTGGCAACCGGGAGACTGATACGCAAGCCTGCTGTGATGGTTCTGCTTTTTAATTTGCCGACGACATTCAGGTTTCCTCAGCGGGTCAAGTTGCTGAATCGGCTGAAACGTTACATACCCGAAAATGCGAAAGGCAGGACATCCATCTTCTTCGATATGCCCACGCTCTCCGAAGCCCAAGAAAGGTACGGGTTCACCGCAACAGTGCGATTGTGATTTGCCTCTCCAACCCCAGCAAAACATCGCCGCGGCAAAGCGCCGGGAGTCGTCAGACTCCCGGCGCTTTGCTCGGTTTATAATAGTGCATATCCGGTTTGTCTCAAACGACAGATATCGCGAGAGGCATGTGGAATAAGAACCTTGATGTATTGGAAACTTCTGTCGGTGAAACCGGGGCAATAAAAAATAAATGTGGATAAGTTATTTCCAAAACGATCCCTTACTGAGTTCAATCTGTTTACCAACCCCCGTCACCAACCGAAGGAGGCGCCGCCAGGGGCGGCGGGCGGCGGCTTGGGCGTCCAGACGGAGGAGGAGCGCGAGCAGCGCGGCCTGGTCCGCCGCCGTCGGCCCGTCGGGGCCGAAGCGGAGGCGGCCGGCAATCTGTGCGGCGGCGGCGAAGACGGGCTCCCCGTGCCGCGCCGTGAGGTCCGCCCGCTGGCCCCACGCGAGGACCGTCTCGTCAAACGCCGGCGGATCGATGCCGGTCAGCCGCGCCAGCGCCACGATCCGCTCAAAAAGCCGCAGAGAGACGCGGCGGTCCGGACCCTGCCGCGCCTGCCGGAACAGGGCGCGGCGGCGCAGCACGTACAGCAGCGGCCAGATGGCGAGCAGCAGCGCGCCCGACGGGATAAGCCACCACCACGGGGAGACGCCGCCGCCGGACGACGGGTCGGAGTCGGGTCCGCCGCCGGTCGGGGTCGGGTTTGGCGCGGCGGAGGGGAGCGGCGACGGACTCGGCAGGTCGGGGGACGGCGTGGGCGTGATCCCGGCCCCCTCCGGAGGGGCGCCGTTCCAGGAACCGGAGAAGGAGGCGGTGGGCTCGAAGGGGATCCAGCCAAAGCCCTCAAAGAAGATCTCGACCCAGGCGTGCGCCTGCTTGCCGGTGGCGTAGTAGTACTCCTCGATCTTGTCGGACGACGGCGCAAACCCCTCCACATAGCGGGCCGGCAGGCCAATGCTGCGCGCCATGACCGCGAGGGCGCTCGCGTAGTAGGTGCAGTACCCGCGCTGTAAATCAAACAAAAAATAGTCGACAAAATCCTGCGACGGCGGCGTGGGCGGCGTGTTCAGGTCGTAGGGGAAGGTCTCGCGCAGATAGGTCTCCAGCGCCCGCGCCTTGTCGTAGTCTGTCTCTTGGGTCTTCGTCAGTTCCTCGGCCAGCGTCCGCACCCGGGCGGGCAGTTCGGCGGGCAGGGAGAGATAGTACGCGCGCGCCTCCGCCCGCTCCGCCCGCATGGCCATCAAAAAAAGGCCGTCCGGATCGGTGCGGGCCGGCCGGCCGGTGTAGGACGCCTCATTCAGATCCTCCAACAGGCCGGGATAGCTGAGCCGGAGGAGGGCCGTGCGCTGCGCCTCCGTCAGGTTGAGCGCGACGCTGTCCACCGTGTAGCGAAACTCCCGGCCCTGCGTCGCCGTCATCGTCACGTCCCCGGACGGGGTGAGTCGCAGGGTGTCCCGGGAGGCCTCGAACACCGGGAGGGAGATCGCGTCCGACGGCAGAAACAGCGTGCGGGTGCGCATGTCCCAGTAGATGATCGTTTGGCTGCGGCGGCGCACCGTGTCCGGGTTGAGGCGCAGGAAGGACGGCGACGCGGACGAGGCGTCCAGCAGCGGGGACAGCGCGCGCATCCGATCCTCGAAGGACGGTTCTCCGCCGGAAAATTCGAACCGCTCGAACAGGGCGGCGGCACCGTACAGAAAGCGCACGCCGCCGCCCTCCAGGACACCGTGCAGAAAGCGGCCGTACCCCGAGAAGGACTCGCGCGAGACGGACGCCAAAAGCGCCGGGTAGGGCTCCAGCGTATACGGCAGGAAAGGCCAGTCGTACTCGGACGAAAACAGACGCGGGAGCGGGATGTTGTCTTGGGCGTCCAGGCTCTCCCAGCGCTGCCCCGTGTATGTGGTGTAGGTGTGGCCTTTCAGATATGAGGGCGGCGCGTCGGCGGCGATGTAGAGCACCAGATTGCTGCTCCGCTGGGCCGGACCGCCCAGCACGCCGCCGTTCCACTGCCCGTCCTCCAACCCGCTGTAAGTGAAGATGTTCATCTCGGAAAAACGGCTGTCCACGCCGTCAAATAGGGCCCATTGGGGCAGAAGGCCGTCCGCCCACAGAAGAAAACGGCCGCCCCAGTCCATGTCGGCGGCCGGCGACAGCAGCGCGGCCGTCAGCCCCAGCGCGCACAGCGGAAGCGCCGCCGCCAGATGGGACAGGGCCTTGGGCGGCTGCCCGGTGCGCCGGGCCTGCCCCCGGTAGGCGAACAGGGCGATGTACAGCGCCAGAAACAGCAAAAACAGCACAAACGCGGGTGTGGAGAAGTCCCAGTCCGAGCGCTCCAGCAATGTGAACGCCCCGCCGCCCAACACGAGGAGGACGGCGGGGTGCGTCCGGCAGCACACCAGCGTGCCCATGATCAGGCTGCTCCCCGCCGAGGCCAGCAGCAGCGCCCGGTTCACATACGCCGCGGGCGCCTCGATGCCGGCCGTGGGGTAGGAGAGGGTGTCCAACACCCACTGCACAAAGGGCGATGCGTTTTCCCACAGGACGTCGAAGTGCGTCAGACCCTTGGCGGGCCCCGTGAGGAGAAGAATGGCCGCGGCCGCAGCGGTGAGCACAAAAAACGAGATCCCGGCCGCCGGCACCCGCAGGATGAGAACCCAAAACAGCGTGCTCCCCATGAGAAGGCACAACACGGACAGCGGGTCCGGCGGCTGTGCCAGCGTGGGGGAAAGCGCGCAAAACAGGCTGAAAACCAGCCCCACCGTCAGCAGCCAGTCGGAAGCGACGAGCTGCCACGAGATCTTCTTCATAAGCCCCTTCGATCCTCTTTCGGGTCTGTCCGCGCGGGTCATTGCCACGCGGGCAGGTTGGCAAACAGGTTGTCAAACAGCGGCGCCGGGTTTGTCACGAGGCCGCGCTGGGTGAGCAGCGCCTGCCGCTTGAACAGCACGGGCACGATGGGCGCCTCCGCAAGCCAGCGCCGCCAGAAGGCTTCGCGCGCGGCAAAGGCCCCGCCGGGCGCCGCCGCGCAGGCGGCCTCCCAGAGGGCGAGGGTCTCCGCGTCGCGGTAGACGCCGTGGCCCAGCGCGCCGTCGGCGCCGAACACCAGGGGGTTGAAATCGGGGGTCAGCGTCGCCTCGGCGTAGTAGAGGTCGAACGCGCCCTCTTCCATCGCGGTCAGGAAGGCGTTGAACGGGAGCGCGGAGACCTCCACCGCGACGCCGACATCGCCCAGCGCCTGCGCGATGTGCCGGGCGGCGGCGGTGCGCTCCGCGTTTTCGGCGCTGACGATCAGCGTGAAGGCGAGGGGTTGGCGGCGGTAACGGGAGATGGGATACTCCAGCACGCCGTCCTCGTCGCTGTCCTCGAGGGAGAGGTCCGCAAACAACTCTGACAGGCGTTCGGGGTCGTAGTCGTTTTGGCCGGCCAGCGTCTCGTTGTACAGCGGGCTCGCCGGCGGCAGCGGCAGCACGGCGGGGATCGCCCAGCGGCCGCTGTAGAACTCCCTGCAGATGGTTTCCCGGTCGACGGCCAGCGACAGCGCGTACCGAAGCGCCGGATCCTGCAGCAGCGCGTGTTTGGTGTTGAAGCCCAGGTACTGGAGGATGGGCGTGTCAAATTCCCAGGTCTCGTAGTCCCCGCCGTAGTGGATCGCGGTGGTGTCGGTGGGATTCTGCTCCACCAGGCTGACCGCGCGGGTCCCAAAGGCGTAGATGAGCTGGTCGGAGGTCTCGATGGGGATCAGCTCGATGCGGGAGATGGACCGCGTCTCCCGCCGCCACCAGTCGGCAGACGCCAGCAGGTGCGGGTGGTCGTCGTCGATTTGCGGCACGTAGGGGCCCGTGCCGGGCGGCACCGCAAAGTCCTTCGCGTTTTGCGGGAGGATCGGCGCGGTGAGCAGCGCGGGCAGACGGGGGTTCGGCGCCGCCAGCGTCACCTCCACCGTCAGGGGTGCCGCCGCCCGCACCGAGACCACCCCGGACAGCGCCGCGGCGTAAATGGAATCCCGACCGCAGGCCGCCGTGAGAGAGACCGCAACGTCCGCGGCGGTCAGCGCCGTGCCGTCGTGGAAGCGGACGTCGTCCCGCAGGCGGAACAGATAGACGCGGTTGTCCTGGGTCTCGTAGGAGGCGCAGAGCACCGGCGTCGGCTCGAAGGCGGCGTCCAGCGCAAACAGCCCCTCGTAGACCAGGCGGTGCCACCGCGCGTTGAAGCGGTTGCGGTCGGTGAGCGGCCGCACCGTGTTCCCCGGCAGCCACGGGATGCCGAAGAGGTCGTTGCGGGGCGGGCCCGAGGGCGGCTGCGGCGGTTGGAGAGGCGTCGGACTCACGGTCGGGGTCGCGGGGTCGGGGTCGTCCAGCAGCCAGTCGCTCAGCCCCTGACAGCCTGACAGCGACAACAGCAATGCCGGCAGCAGCGCCCACAAAAAACTAGAGCTTGGGTTGTGGGTTGCAGGTGCAACCCACGGTAGGCGGCATTTCTTCATCGCGGGCTCCCTTCCAACGGCGGATTCAGTTGGATGAACGCCGCCATGCTGCCGTGCCGCGCGCCGTCGCGGCGGTAGGAGAAAAAGTCCTCTACACGGCAGTGGGTGCAGGCCTCCGAAAGTTCAATCTGTGCCCGCGGCACGCCGGCCTGCGTCAGCCAGAAGATGTTGATCTCTCTGAGATCGATGTGAAAGCGGTCGCCGCCGTCGTAGCGGATGTAGGGGGCCACGGACGCCCCCAGCACGCCCGCCAGCGCCTTGGCCACATCGGCGCGGGTTTCGAAACAGCAGGGGCCGATGCACGGGCCGACGGCCGCCCGCAGGTGGGCCGTCCGGCAGCCGTAGCGGTCCCCCAGGGTCTCCACGGTCTTGCGGACGATGCCGAGCGCCGTGCCGCGCCAGCCGGCGTGGACGGCGCCGACGGCCTGTTTCTCCGGGTCGTAGAGGAGAATCGGCACGCAGTCGGCCGAAAACACAGTGAGGCACACGCCCGGGTCGTTTGTCACCAGCGCGTCGCAGTCCGCCGTCGCCGGCCGGTACAGCCCCTCGCCGGCGTCCGCGGCCGTCACACGGCGGACCGTGTCGCCGTGCACCTGCCGGGCGAACACCAGGCGGCGCATGTCGACTTTGATCGCGCCGCACAGGCGCTCGAAGTTTTGGAGGATATTTGCGCGGGGGTCCTCCCCCGCGCGGCCCAGGTTCAGCGTGTCAAACGGAGGCAGACTCACGCCGCCCTGCCGGGTGGAGAAGGCGTGGCGCACGCCGTCGAAATGCGGCGCCGTATAATATTTGAGAGTGCCGTGCAGATGACACGCCAGCATACGAGCCTCCCGGATTCCCGCCCGTCGCCGACGCACGGAAATTATGAATTATGCATTGTGAATTATGCATTACACGGAGTCCCCTACCGCGCCCAATCGTCGGTGGCGAGGGCCTTCAGATAGGCGTTGATGAAAGGGTCGATCTCCCCGTCCATGACGGCCTGGATGTTGCCGGACTCGCAGCCGGTGCGGTGGTCCTTGACCAGCGTATACGGCATGAACACGTAGGAGCGGATCTGGCTGCCCCACTCGATGGCCTTTTGGTCGCCCTTGATGTCTTCGATGCGCTCCAAATGTTCCCGCTCCTTGATCTCGATCAGCTTGGAGCGGAGCATACGCATTGCGACAGCCCGGTTTTGCATCTGACTGCGCTCGTTTTGGCAGGCCACCACGATGCCGGTGGGGATATGGGTGATGCGGATGGCGCTCTCGGTCTTGTTGACGTGCTGTCCGCCGGCGCCGCCCGAGCGGTAGGTGTCCACGCGCAGGTCCTCCTCGCGGATGTCGATGGTCACGTCGTCCGCCACCTCGGGCATCACCTCCACCGCGGCAAAGGACGTATGCCGCCGGCCCGAGGCGTCGAATGGGGAGATGCGCACGAGTCTGTGCACGCCCATCTCGCCCTTCAGGTAGCCGAAGGCGTTCTCCCCCTCGATCAGAATGACGGCGCTCTTGAGCCCGGCCTCGTCCCCGTCGAGGTAGTCGAGCGTGCTCACGGCAAAGCCGTGCCGCTCGCCCCAGCGGTTGTACATGCGAAAGAGCATCTCGGCCCAGTCCTGCGCCTCCGTGCCGCCCGCGCCCGCGTGGAAGGAGATGATGGCGTTCGATCTGTCGTAGAGTCCCGAGAGCAGTGTGGCGAGACGGGCGGCGTCGAGGTCCCGCTCAAACGCGGCGAACCCTTCGCGCACCTCCGGCAGGAGGCTCTCGTCGCCCGCCTCCAACGCCATCTCGCAGAGCGTGCTGACGTCGTCCCAGCAGTTCTTCAGACGGTCGTACCCGGCGCACTTGTCCCGCAGCTGCTTGAGGCGCTGCTGCACCTTTTGCGAATTCTCCAGGTCGCTCCAGAAACCGTCCTGGCCCGTCTCCGCCTCCAGGCGGTCGATTTCCGCCCGGGCCGCCCCGAGATCCAGCGCGGACTCCAGGCCCTTGAGATCGCTCTCCCGGGCCAGCAGACGGCCTTTGTATTCTTCAAATTCTATCATGGTGCGATTCCTTTCCGTGGGGGCCCTATCGGTCCCCCGGGACTGTTCATACTCTATCATACCCATCTGCCCCCCGATTGTCAATTCGAATTGACGCACTGGAAAACTTCTCTTCCCTCTCCCCGCCCCCTTTGGACAAACCGCCCCGCCTGTGATACAATAAAATCCACCGTCGCAAAAACCGACAATTGACAATTCTCCATTCTCCATTCTCCATTCTCAATTGTCAATTGTCATCAAGGGGGCCCGTATGTACAAGATTTTGATCGTCGACGACGAAGCGGACATCCGCGCCGTGATTCGGGAGTACGCGGCGTTTGAGGGCCACGAGGCCTTTGAGGCCGAGGACGGGCGGGAAGCCGTCCGGCTCTGCCGCGAGCGGGATTTCGACATTGTCATCATGGACGCGATGATGCCGAAGCTGGACGGCTTTTCCGCCTGCAAGGAGATCAAAAAGAGCCGGGACATCCCGATGCTTATGCTGTCCGCCCGCGGGGAGGAATATGACAAACTCTTCGGGTTCGAGATGGGCGTCGACGACTATGTCGTGAAACCCTTCTCCCCGAAGGAATTGATGGCGCGCATCCGCGTCATTGTGAACCGGCACAGGGGCCGGGCGGCGGTCCGGGACGGGGAGATCCTCGCCTTCGGCGGGCTGGAGATCGACACGGCGGGGCGCACGGTCCGCCTCGACGGGCAAAAGGCGGACCTGACGCCGAAGGAATACGAGCTGCTGGTTTACCTGGCGGCGAACCGGGGCATCGCCCTGACGCGGGACAAACTCCTGAACGCGGTGTGGGGCTACGACTTCTTCGGCGACGACCGCACGGTGGACGCGCAGATCAAACTCCTGCGCGGGCGCCTCGGGCCGTACCGCGACCACATCGTCACGCTCAGAGGGGTGGGATACAAATTTGAACCGTAAACGCCAGTCCATCGGCATCAAGCTGTGGCTGTACTTCATTTTGTTCGCCGCCGCGATTTTGACGGCGCTCTGGCTCATGCAGATCGTCTTTCTGCAGAGCTTCTACGAACGCATGAAGACCGCCGACGTGAAGGCCATCGCGGATGCGATCCTCAGCGAATACGGGCAGGACGGGTTCGAGGACGCCGTCGACCGGCTGACCTTCCGCAACGCGATCCTCGTCTTCCTCACGGACCCCCAGGGGCAGATCCTCTACACGTCCGACGAGCACGGCTCGGGCCGGCGCGGCCCCGGCGCGCCGCCGCCCGGCGGACAGGGCCGCCAGGAGGCCGTGTGGCTCCGCCCGCTGCCGGCCGACTTCGCGGGGTTTGTGGCGCGGCTGTCCCGGAGCGCGGACGGCCGGGTCAGCTACACGGAGAGCAGCGGCCGGTTCCAGGGCCGGATGCTCGTCTACGGCGCGCGCCTGCCGGACGCGCTCCTCTACATCAGCACGCCGCTCGACCCGGTCAACGCGACGACGGAGATCTTGCGGACGCAGCTCCTCTATGTCACGGCGGCGGCGCTGCTGCTCAGCCTTGTCGTCGCCTTTTTCATCGCCCGCAAATTCTCGCGGCCCGTGTCGGAGATCTCGGCGCAGGCCGCGAAACTGTCGAAGGGCGACTTCGACCTGCGCTTCGGCCGGGGTTTTTGCGCGGAGCTCGACGCGCTCTCCGCCACGCTGGGCGAGGCGGCGCTGGAGTTGTCCAAGGCCGAGAAACTGCGCCGGGAGCTGCTCGCCAACATCTCCCACGACCTGCGGACTCCGCTCACGATGATCAAGGCCTTCGCGGAGATGATCCGCGACATCTCGGGGGACGACAGGGAACAGCGGGAGGCGCACCTGGCCGTGATCGCGCGGGAGGCGGACCGTCTGACGCTGCTCGTCAGCGACATCATGGACATCTCGGTGCTGCAGTCGGGCAGCGAACCGCTGAAAATTTCCAATTTTTCCCTAAGCGACACAGTCAAAGCGGTGTGCGCGCAATTTGAACCGCTGTGCGACCGCGAGGACTACGAGATGCGGCTCACTGTGGAACCGGACCAGTACGTCTCGGGCGACGGGAAAAAGCTCACGCAGGTGCTCTACAACTTGATCGGAAACGCCATCAACCACATCGGGGAGGACAAGGTGATTGCGGTCACGCTGTCGGACCTGGGCGGCCGCGTCCGGTGTACGGTGGAGGACCACGGCGCGGGGATCGCCGAAACGGAGAGACCGCTGATCTGGGACCGGTACCACCGCGCCGTCTCCGGGAAGCACAGGCGTGAAAAGGTCGGCACGGGCCTAGGGCTCGCCATTGTGAAGGAGATTTTGGAGTCCCACGGGGCCCGGTACGGCGTGGAGAGCCGCGCGGGGACGGGGAGCGTCTTCTGGTTTGAGATGGCCAAGTGAACTGTTTGCGCGCAAACCAAACGGGGGACCGCCGGCCGGGCGGCCCCCATTTTTCATGAAAATTCCCCCCGCTTTTCACACGCGCGTCACATTGGGAGGGTAAAGTGGAAGCAGTTGTCAGAGAGGGTGATGCGCATGGCCGTCGAGGTCTTCAACCGCTACGAAAACAAATACCTACTGGATGGGGAGACGGCCCTGTGGCTGCAGGACCGTCTGGCCGGGTCCATGGAACCGGACGCGTACAACGGGCGGCGCGCGCTGTACACGATCGCGAACCTCTACTACGACACGGACGACAGCCACCTGATCCGCACGTCGCTGGCCAAGCCGCGGTACAAGGAGAAGCTGCGGCTCAGGGCCTACGGCGTGCCCGCGGGGGCGGACGAGGTCTATGTGGAGATCAAGAAAAAAGTGCGCGGCCTCGTCAACAAGCGCCGCAGCGCGCTGCCGCTTGGCGAGGCGTACGCCTTTCTGCGCGGCGAGCCCCTCGCGTACCGGCCCCCGATGAACCGGCAGGTGCTGCGGGAGGCGGCGTATCTGACGCAGCGCTGCGCGCTGCGGCCCGCGCTCTGTCTTGCCTACGAGCGGCGGGCCTACTTCGGGGTCGGCCGGCACGACCTGCGGGTCTCGTTCGACACGAACCTTCGGGCGCGGCGCACCGCGCTGCGGCTCGAAGCGGGCACGCACGGCGCGCCGCTCCTGGGCGGCGGCATGTGGGTCATGGAGATCAAAGTGGCCAGAAGCATCCCGGTCTGGCTCTGCCGTCTCCTCTCGGAGGCCCGGGTCTATCCCGTCAGTTTTTCCAAATACGGAACAGAGTACAAAGAGCGACTGCGCGACGGGCAGCCTGGCCACAGGCACTGTGACCCGTTGCCGGGGATCCTGTCCATGGAGAAAGCGGGGGGTTTGCATGTTTGACACAATCTTTTCCGGAACGGTCAACGAGACGGTCGCCACGCTCCCGGGGCTGCTGGCGGCGCTGGGGACGGCCTTCGCGGTGGGGCTGCTGATCAGCGTGGTGTATAGGAAGACGCACCGGATCCGAATGCCCTCACCCAGTTTTGCGCTGACGCTGGTGCTGCTTCCGGCGGTGATCACCGTCATCATCCTGCTGGTGGGCAACAACGTGGCGCGGGCCTTCTCGCTGGCGGGCGCGTTTTCGATCATCCGCTTTCGCAGCGCGCCCGGCGACCCGAAGGACATCACCTATGTCCTGTTTGCCATGGCCGTCGGCCTCGCGGCCGGCATGGGCTTTCTGCTGTACGCGGGGCTCGTGGGCGCCGTGCTCTGCACCGTCATGGTGCTGCTGGAGATCTGCCGGTACGGGCGGCCGCGGGGGACGGAAAAGCTTTTGAAAATCACGATTCCCGAGGACTTGGACTACGAAAACGCCTTCGACGGCGTCCTGCGCCGGTACACGCAGTCGGCGCGGCTCAAAAAGGTGCGGACCGCCGACCTCGGGAGCCTGTACGAACTCCACTACGCGGTGGTGACGAAAGAGGAGCACGGCGAGAAGGCGTTCATCGACGAGCTCCGCTGCCGCAACGGGAACCTGAACATCACGCTGGTGCTGGACGCGCCGGCGGAGGTGGATTTTTGAAGAGACGGACGTTGAGACATTGAAAGGGAGGGACAGGATGAACCGGATGGGGCTTACTACCTGTTGGAAGATCGGCGGGCAGGCGCTGGCGGCGGCGGTGCTGACGGCCGCCCTGGCGGGTTGCGGCGGGCAGGCGGCCGGCGGGACCGGCCAAACCGACCCGGCGGCCGGAGGCGACCCGGCGGCGGGGGCGCCCGCGTCGGTGGAGGTGACGCCGGCCGTGACGGCCCCGCCGCTCGCGGCGGAGGACGCGGAGACCGGGTGGGACGAGACCGCCACGCAGGTGCGCTTCGACGGGGCGGCCATCTCGGTAAACGGCGCCGGCGCGTCGGCCGACGGGCGCGTCCTCACGGTCAGCGCCGGCGGCGTGTATGTGCTGAGCGGAACGCTGGCGGACGGGCAGGTCCTTATAGCGGCGGCGGAGGCGGACACGGTGCGCCTGGTGCTTGACGGCGTGCAGATTGAGAACAAGACGGGCGCGCCGCTGTACGCGGCGTCCGCCGACAAGCTGATCGTGACGCTGGCGGCGGGGACGGAGAACACCCTGACAGACGGCGGCGCGCAGTTTGTTTACGCGGACGCGGCGGCCGAGGAGCCGGACGCCGCGCTCTTCAGCCAATGTGACCTGACGCTGAACGGCGAGGGGACGCTGACCGTGAACGCCGGGTTCGGCAACGGCATCGGGACCAAGGACGACCTCGTGGCGGCGGGCGGCGTCTTCGTCGTCCGGGCCGCCCGCCACGGTCTGCGCGGGCGCGACTCCGTCGCCGTCCACGGCGGCTCGTTCCAGATCACGGCCGGCGGCGACGGCATTCAGACAAACAACGACGAGGACGCCGCCAAGGGCTGGATGGCGCTGCTCGGCGGCCGCTTTGTGATCGAGGCGGCGTACGACGCCGTGCAGGCCGAGACGGCCCTCCACATCGCGGACGGACAGTTTGAGATCGCCGCAGGCGGCGGGCACGGCGCCGAACCGGCGGACGGCGGATCCGACAGCTATAAAGGGATCAAGGCGGGAGGAGATCTCACCGTCGCGGGCGGGACGTTTCAGATCGACAGCGCCGACGACTGCCTGCACACAAACGGCAGCGCGGTGATCGGCGGCGGCACGTTCCTCCTGCGCACGGGGGACGACGGCGTCCACGCCGACGGCGGCCTGACGGTCGGCGGCGGTCAGATCGAGGTGGGCGCCTCGTACGAGGGCCTGGAGGGCGCGACGGTGGACATCACGGGCGGAACCGTCACCCTGGAGGCCTCCGACGACGGCATCAACGCCGCGGGGGGCAGCAGCCGGGGGACCGACGGCGCGGCGGGCCGGTTCGGGCGCGACGTCTTCGGCGCGGACGGCGGCGCGTACGCGATCCGCATCAGCGGCGGCGCCGTCACGCTCCACGCGGGCGGCGACGGCCTGGATTCCAACGGGACGATCCACATCAGCGGCGGACAGCTCGTCAGCATCGTCGACTCCACCGCGGACAACAGCGCGCTGGACTGCGAGGGCGCCCCCACCGTGACGGGCGGCACCCTTGTCTACGGCGGCACGGGGACAGGCGCCGGATTCGGCGGGGATTCGACGCAGAGCTACGTGTACCTCGCGGCGCCGATCCCGGCGGGCGCCGCGGTGGAGGTGCTGAAAGACGGAACCGCGCTGCTGACCCACCGGACGGCGTACGCGCTGGCCATGCTGGCCGTCTCGACCCCGGAGATTGTGAGCGGCGAGGACTATGAGATCGCGGTGGACGGGACAAAGACCGCGGTGACCGCCGGCTCGGGCGGGA
The DNA here is from genome assembly GCA_031282535.1 of Oscillospiraceae bacterium. Taxonomy (GTDB): domain Bacteria; phylum Bacillota; class Clostridia; order Oscillospirales; family UBA929; genus JAIRTA01. Next base: position 588 of record JAITDM010000047.1, on the reverse strand, counting down.
CCGGGTTTGGTCCGGGCGGCGGCGGTGGCGGCTTTGGCGCCGGACGTCCGCCCGGCGGGGAAGGCGGCGAGAGGCCCGGCGGCGGATTCGGAGGCCTGCCGGAGGGGATGGACCGGGAGACGCTCCGGCAGGCGCGGGAGATCATAGGCGAGGCGCAGGACGGCACGCTCACCGACGAACAGCGCGCGCAGCTCTATGAGCTGGGGCTGACCGACGAGCAGATCGACCAGCTGCTGGCCATGCCCGGCATGGGCGGCGGGTTCCCGGACGGCGGCGGGGACCGTCCCGCCGACGGTGCCTGGCCCAGCGACCGGCCGGCGCCCGACGGCGGCCGCCCGTCCGGCGGAAACCGCCCCGCCGACGGCGCCTGGCCCAGTGACCGGCCGACGCCCACGCCGGCGCCGGCAGCCGGTACGGCGTAATAGAAGGGCGCCTCTGCGGGCGGCGATGCCGCCGTTCGCAGAGGCGCCCTTGTCTGTCACATCATCTGTTCGTTTCGCTTCTCGCGAACATCCACGTGCCCACCGTCAAACACACGGCCGTCAGACCCGCGATCGCCGCGGATGTCGCCGCCGGGTTGAACAGCAC
>JAITDM010000038.1 GCA_031282535.1 Oscillospiraceae bacterium | reverse complement strand
CGGGCGGCCACGGTCTGGAGCGCTTCCCCGTAGTAGATCAGATGCTCCAGCATCTGCACAAACGCCGCGAGGGACTGCCCCACCTCGTCCCGGGCCACCGCCGCGGCGCGCGCGCGCCGCAGTTCCTCCTCGCTGAAGGTCAGATTGCCCGTATCGCCCACCTGCTTTAAGAACCCCATCATCATGCCCACCGGCCCCGTGATGCCCTTTGTGATGTACAGCGCGATGAAGACGGCAAAAGCAATGGAGAAGAGCGCAATGCCGATGATCAGGAACATCACCATATTGGAGGTGTTCACCACATCGTTCAGCGAGTGCGTGAGTTCTTCGGCGACACCCGACACAAACGCCGTGATCTCATCCAACACATCGTAAAATTCCGTCCGGGTTTCCTCCGACACCTCCGTGTTTTTCTGGTCGTCCGCGGCGAGTGCCTCCAGATTGTCGGCGTAATCTGTCAGCGCCGACGACATCTGGCCGACGGATTCCGCCGCCGTGCCGCTCAGCGCCGCGCGCAGACCGGTGAGCTTTTGCTGGACGACGTCGATGTTCTCCCGCAGCTTCGGCATCAGGGAGACGTCTTGACTCTGTATGAAATCGCGGGCCTGTACCCGTACTTCCGTGAAGTCCTGCATGATCTCCTGCACGGGCTTCATCACGTTTTCCATGCGGTTGCGGACCGCCTGCGAACTGTCGTCCGCGGCGCCCTCCGTAAAGACGAGAGCTTTCTCATACATATTGGCCAGCGCCTGCATCGCCGTTTCGCCGGCGGCGATCACGGCGTCATTGTCCGCGCGGATCTCCAAATCGCTCGCCCGCGTGGTGTTCAGGCTGTTCTCCACCTCCGACAGCGACTGCTTGATGCCGGCCATCGCCTCGCCGCCGTATCCGTTCAGATCGGCGCTGTACGCCTCCATCGCGGCGAGCTGATTTTTCACCTTTTGCATGTTTTCGAGCACCAAATTGTATGCATCGTCATTGTTTACGGAATCATCCAACACGCTGCGCAGTTCCACGCGGACCGCGTTGTAATCGTTCAGCATCTGGTTGGCCTCGGACTGCATGTCCGTAATGGCGTTGAGATATTGGAGCTGGCTGTTGCGGCTGATCGATGTGATCACCGACACGCTCAGGATGGCAATGATGAGAAAAATCACCGCACCGAACCCGACCAAGAGCTTCTTGCCCACCGACATATTTTTCATCCCAGTTTGTCCTCCTCATTGTGCGTTGTTGCCGCGAAGCGGCAACGAAAAACAAGAATTTGGGTTGTGGGTTGTGGGTTGCAGGCGCAACCCACGTTAGTGCATTGTGTACACTGGTCCTGCGAACCCCCAAGCATCGCGGGTCGGCTTCGACGTTCCTGCCCTGAAAGTTCTGATTACCCGGTAGAAATTGAGAGAAAGTTGAATGATTTTCCCGGTTTAAGAGAGATTTACTCAGTAAGTATATCGTACGGATTTTTCCGGCCCTTAACGTTTCTCCCCGGATTTTGCGAAAAACAAAATTCCCGGCGTCCCTGAACGCCAAGGCTCACCCCCGGGGCGCCGGCCTCCGCTCATGAACGGCGGCCGGCGCGAATAGGCTGTTACAAAACCCACACGGGGGGCGACCGTTTGAAATGGAATACCCGCTCGGCCCTGTACGGCGCCGCGCTGCTGACCGCCGTCAACCTGTTTGCCCAGGCCGTCGGCTTTGTGTACCGCGTGTGTCTCGCGCGGCTGATCGGCGCGGAGGGCCTCGGCCTGCTCGCGCTGGTCACGCCCGTCCATTCCGTTTTGCTGTCTCTCGTCGTCTCCGGGCTGACCGTGGCGGTCTCCCGCCTGTCCGCCGGGTATGCGGCGCTGGACAACACGCTGGCCGTCAGGCAGCTCGTGCGCCGGGCGCTCTCTGTGTTTCTGCTCCTCTGGTGCGCCGTGGCCCTGCCGGTCATCCTCTTCTCCGACGGCATCTCCGTCGCGCTGCTGGGCGACGCCCGTACCCGGACGGGGCTGCTGCTGCTGCTGCCCTGCCTGCTGCTGACCGGGATCGAAAACATCCACAAAAACCACTTCTACGGGCTCAAAAAGATCCACCCGCCCGCCCTGAGCGAAATCCTGGAAAACCTGGTGCGCACGGGCGCCGTGCTGACGCTGCTCCACTGCCTGCGGCCCTCCTATGAGGAGTACGCCATCGGCCTCGTCGTCCTCGGCATGGTGATCTGCGAGGTCGTGAGCGCCGTGCTGCTGCGTACGCTGTACCGCCGGTCGCAGCGCGGCCGCCGCGCCGCCGGTCCGGGGCTGCCGCGCCGGCGGATGCTGTCGGACATGGCGGCCATCGCCGTCCCCTTCGCGCTGTCCAGCCTGCTGTCGAACTGTATCGGCGCGGCGGGTTCCGTGATGGTCCCCGCCCGTCTGATGGCGGCCGGCCTCACGGCCGACGAGGCGCTCTCCTCCTACGGGGTCGTCGTCGGCATGACGATGCCCCTGCTCAGCCTGCCCCTCGCCTTCGCGGTCGGGCTGTCCCTCGTCATGATCCCCCGGCTGTCGGAGGACCTGGCCCTGCGGCGTTTCGCCTCCATCCGCCGCCGTGTCACGCGCACGCTGGCCCTGGCGACGGCGGCGCTCCTCCCCTCGATGGCCCTCCTGGCCCTGGCGGGCCCGGATCTCGCCCGCCTGCTCTTCCGGCAGGCGGCGGCCGGGCTCTACATCCCGCCCCTCGCCCTCGGCACCGTCTTCGCCTGCTACCACAGCATCCTGAGCAGCCTGCTCTCCGCCCTCGGACTCCAGACGCGCGCGGCCGCAAACGCCATCCTCGCCGGCCTCCTCCAGCTCGCCCTCACCTGGCTGGGCGCCGCCCAGCCCCGGCTCGGCATCGGCGGCTTTGTCTACGCCTTCCTGATCGCCTCGGCCCTGGGCGCGCTCCTGTGCACCCTGGATCTGCGGCGCTTCCTGCGCGCGCACGCCGGCTGATCAAAAAATAGATTGACAAATATCGCGCCGGACGTTATACTGTGTTCAATGAAACCGGTTTCTGTAACCGGTAACATCAAACAATGCGGACATGGTTGACGACGCCCGTCCCATGGGTATGATAAGGGGTGGTACGATGGCAAACGGATATCTGTTGGCACACGATCTGGGCACCAGCGGCAACAAAGCCGCTTTGTACGACACAAACGGCCGCCTTGTCGGCAGCGCGGTCTACGCGTACGACACGCAGTATCCGCACAGCCGCTGGGTGGAACAGGATCCGGAGGATTGGTGGAAAGCCGTCTGCGTCGCCACGCGCACACTGCTGCAAGAGACCGCCGCCAAGGCGTCCGACATCCTTTGCGTCTCCTTCAGCGCCCAGATGATGGGCTGTCTGCTGGTGGACAAGCAGGGCCGCCCGCTGCGGCCCATGATCACCTGGGCGGACTCGCGGGCCTGGGCCGAGGAGGACTGGATGCAGGCCCGGGCGGGCGCGGAGAGGGGCTACCACATCACCGGCCACCGGCTGAGCGCCAGTTACTCGGCGGCCAAACTGCTGTGGGTCCGGGCCCATGAGCCGGACGTCTACCGCCGGGCCGACAAGATGATCCACGCGAAGGACTACATCGTCTTCCGGCTGACGGGGCGCCTCGTCACCGATTTCAGCGACGCCTCCGGGACCAACCTGCTGGACATCCAAAAGAAGACGTGGTCGGAGGAACTGATCTCGGCGTTCGAACTGCGGCGGGATCTCCTGCCGGAGCTGCACCCCTCCACCGACACGGCGGGCCGCGTCACGGCGGAGGCCGCCCGCGCCTGCGGCCTCCGGGCGGGCACGCCCGTCGTCATCGGCGGCGGCGACGGGAGCTGCGCCTGCGTGGGCGCCGGCGTGGTGGAAGAGGGCCTCGCCTACAACGTCATCGGCACTTCCTCCTGGATCTCCATCGCGGCCCGCCGGCCGTACTTCGACCCCCGGATGCGCACCTTCAACTGGGTGCACCTGGACCCGACGTTGTACACCCCCTGCGGGACGATGCAAGCGGCGGGGCTCTCCTATCAGTGGTACAAAAATACGCTCTGCGGCGGCGAGGCGGCGCAGGCCGGGCAGGCGGGGCGCAGCGTCTACGCCCTCCTGGACGAGGCGGCCGCGGCGGCCCGGCCCGGCGCCGGCGGCGTGCTCTACCTCCCCTATCTGATCGGGGAGCGCTCTCCCCTGTGGAACCTGAACGCCCGCGGCGCCTTCGTCGGGCTGCACGCATCCACCCAAAAGGGCGATCTGTCCCGGGCGGTCCTGGAGGGGGTCGGCTGCAACCTCAGGATCATCCTGGAGGCCTTTGCCGCGACCCAGACCCTCGACGACATCATCATGATCGGGGGCGGCGCCAAGGGGCGGACATGGCTGCAGATCCTGGCGGACATCTGGCAGCGGACACTGCTGGTCCCGGCCTACATCGAAGAGGCCACCTCCTTGGGCGCGGCCATCTGCGGCGGCGTCGGCATCGGGCTCTTCAAGGACTTCGGCGCCTGCCGGGCGTTCAACCCGACCGTGGACGAGATCCGCCCGAACCCGGCTCACAGGGCGGTGTACGACACGCTGTTCTCCCTCTTTCAGCAGACCTATGATCAACTGATCCCGGTCTACGACCGGCTGGCGGACGCCCGCGCGCTCCACCGCCCCGGGGACGCCGAAACGGGGGATGTCCTTTGAAAAAGACGACGATCAACGACATCGCAAAGGAGGCCGGCGTCTCCAAGGCGACGGTGTCCCGGGTCTTGAACCACGGGGAACTGGTGGACGAGGAGACGCGAAACCGCGTGCTGGACATCATCCAAAAACACCGCTACTCCCCCTCCCTCGTGGCGCGGAACCTGTCAAACCGGGCCTCCAACACCATCGGCATCGTCATCCCGGAGATCGACAACGCCTTCTACGGAAAGATCCTGCGGACCATTGTGAACATCACCGACGCGGAGGATCTGATCCCCGTCTGCTTCGACACCGGGAACAACGCCGAAAAGGACGTGAGATCCCTGTGCGTCCTCCGGGACCTGCGCGTCGGCGGTCTCATCTACGCGCCCTCGGTGGAATACGGCGCGGCGTGTGTGACAAAGCAGGCCAAACAGCTCTTGGACGACATGGGCGTCCCCACGGTGCTGATCGACCGCCATGTGCCGGACTTTCAGCGCAGCGGCGTCTTCTTCGACGGGTTTGACGCCGGCTACCGCGCCACAAAGATCCTCATCGCGGCGGGCCATGTGAACATCGGCGTCGTCACCGGCAGCCTGAAGCTCGGCATCGCGCGGGCACGTCTGGACGGCTACCGCAAGGCCCATGAGGAATGCGGCCTGCCTGTCCGCCGGGCGCTCGTCTTTGAGGGCGACTTCACCAGCGAGACGGCCTGCCTGCTGAGCCGGGAGATGCTGTCGCTGCCGGAGAGGCCCGGCGCGGTGCTGACCTGCAACAATGACACCAGCCTGGGGTTTTTGCAGGCGTTGGGCGAGAAAAAGCTGAAAATCCCCCGGGACATCGAACACGTGGGCATCGACGAGATCGACGTTTTCGACGACCTGCACATGCGTTACAACCACATCGCCCGCAGCCGCGTCGAGATGGCACAGGCCGCCATGGCGCTGCTGCTGGCGCAGATCCGAAACCCGGACGCGCGGCCGGAGAACGTGTGGATCGCCCCCCGGTTCGTGCTGGACGCGCGCCTCGAACGGGTGGCCGTCAAACACAAGATCATCGCCAAAACACAGAAGGGAGCGTCGCGGCCATGAACAAGCCGATCCTCACGATGGACGGTATCAGCAAGGCGTTTGCCGGCGTGCGGGCCTTGCAAGACGTCCGTTTCGACCTCATGCGGGGGGAAATCCACGCTTTGATGGGCGAAAACGGGGCCGGAAAATCCACCCTGATGAAGATCCTGACCGGGGTCTGCGCCAGGGACGCGGGGACCATCACCTTCGAGGGGCGGCCCGTGACGTTTAAAAACCCGCGGGAGGCCCAGGCGGCCGGCATCGTCATCGTCCACCAGGAACTGAACATGTTGAACCATCTGACGGCGGCGCAAAACGTGTTTATCGGCCGGGAACCGATGCGGGGCAAGATGATCGACGACGACAAAATGAACCGGGACGCGCACGCGCTGTTTCAAAAATTGGGGATCGGCATCGACCCGAAGGCGGTCGTGGGCGGTTTGACCGTCGGCCGCCAGCAGATGTGCGAGATTGCCAAGGCGATCTCGACCGAGGCCTCGGTGATCATATTCGACGAGCCCACGGCGGCCCTGACCGACTCCGAGATTGAGGATCTGTTCAAGACCATTCTCGACCTGCGCGGCAGGGGCATCGGCATCGTCTATATCTCCCACCGCATGGACGAGATCAAACGGATCACCGACCGGGTCACCGTCATGCGGGACGGCGCGTGCGTCGGCACCCTGACGACGGCGCACTGCACGAAGGACGACATCGTCCGCATGATGGTCGGGCGGACGGTCTACGAGGACCCCAAAAGCCGCAGCGAAGTCCCGGCGGACGCGCCGGTGGCGCTCAGCGTCCGCCGCCTGCGGGCGGGCCCCCTGGTCAGGGACGTCAGCTTTGACCTGCGCCGGGGCGAGATCCTCGGCCTGTCCGGACTGATGGGCGCCGGCCGCACGGAGACCGCCCGGGCCATCTTCGGCGCGGACAGGCCGGACGGCGGCGAGGTCCTCGTCAACGGCCGGCTCTGCCGGATCCGATCGCCCCGGGACGCGGTGGCGGCCGGCATCGGGTACCTGTCCGAGGACCGCAAGCGCTACGGCCTGCTGGTCGAGAAGGATATCGCCGCCAACATCACGCTGGCCTCCCTGCGGGACTTCATGAGGGGTCTCTCGCTGCACAGGTCCAAGGAGGAAGAGGAGGCCCGCCGTCACATCGAGACACTGCGGATCAAGACGCCGTCGGAACATCAGGAAGTCCGAAAACTCTCCGGCGGCAACCAGCAGAAGATCGTCGTCGGCAAATGGCTCACCCGCGACAGCCAGATCCTCATCTTCGACGAGCCGACCCGCGGCATCGACGTGGGCGCGAAGGCGGAGATCTACGCCCTGATGCACGAACTGGCGCGGCAGGGCAAGTCCATCCTCATGATCTCCTCCGACCTGACGGAAATCCTCCGCATGAGCGACCGCGTCATGGTCATGTGCGAGGGGCGGAAGACCGCGGAGATCCCCATCGAAGAGGCGACGCAGGAGAAAATCATGCACGCCGCCACCCTGAGAGAAGCACGCCGCGTCTCCTGAGACGCCGCGCCAGATTTTCTTTGCCCGGCCGCACGTTCCCGGTGAGGCCGGCCCTAAGGAGTCGAGAACATGTCGGGAAACGGATCGCACTCCACCTCTTTACTGTCAAATTCTGGTAAATTATTCCATAATTTTGGAAAACAGCGCCTGGTCGCCATCGGCGCGCTTGGCGTGCTGTACCTGTTCTTCTGCGCGGCCGGCGACAATTTCGCCGCCTACAACACCTTTGTCAGCATCCTGGATTCCTCCTATTATATTGGTTTTCTCGCCATCGGCGTCACCTTTGTCGTCATCACCGGAGGCATCGATCTCTCCTGCGGCACCGTCATGGTCTGCTGCGCCCTCATCTCCGGGACATTGTACTTCAAACTGGGCGTTCCGATGTGGCTGTGCCTGCTGCTGTGCATCGCGATGGGCGGTCTGTTCGGTTTCTGCAACGGATTCATGGTGGCCGTGATGAAACTGCCCGCCTTCATCGCCACCCTCGGCACGATGATGGTGACCCGGGGACTCGGGTCGATTGTGACGGCCACCGCCAGTGTCACCTTCCCGCAGCGCCACGCGGACGACGGATGGTTCCGCGGCATCTTCAAGCTGATGGGGGACGGTTTGCCCAGCGGGGGCGTACCCACCGGCTTCGTCCTGCTCATTTTGCTGGCGGCCGTCATGGCGTTCATCCTCAACAAGACCAGACCGGGGCGGTACATCCTGGCCCTGGGCAGCAACAAGGAGGCCACCCGCCTCTCCGGCGTCGACGTCGTGAAATGGGAGATCCTGGCCTATGTCGTCAGCGGCCTGTTCGCCGGTCTCGCCGCCATCGCTTACGCCTCCATCTACTCCACCATCCTGCCCGGCACCGGCAACGGCTTCGAGCTGGACGGCATCGCGGGCACGGTCATCGGCGGGACTTCGCTGTCCGGCGGCGTCGGCTCCATCGCCGGTACGCTCATCGGCGTGTTCATCATGAGCGTGCTGCGGACAGGCCTCCCCTTCGTCGGGCTCCAGCCGCACTACCAGTTGTTCTTCACCGGATTCGTCCTGGCCGCCGCCGTCTTTGCGGACGTGCTGAACCGCCGGCGGCGCAAGGGCTGACGCGCGCGGCCGCCGAGCCTCTGTGCGCTCACCTGTCTATCGATGCATCTCCCACGCGCCGATGCATGGATAAAGGACGCCTCCGCGGCCGCCGGACGCGGCGCTGCCGAAGGCGCCCCAACATCATATTAGGAGGACCACCCATGAACACCACTCGCAGGCTCATCGCACTCTTCCTCTGTGTCCTGCTGGCGGCCGGCGCTTTGTCCGGCTGCGGCGGCCCCAACAACGCGGACAACACCGCAAGCCCCAACAGCGCGGACATCAGCGGCGGCACGGACAGCGGCGACACAGGCAGCGCGCTGAAGATCGAAGTCGTTTCCAAGGGTTTCCAGGTCGACTTTTGGAAGATGGTCAACAGGGGCTGCCACGAGGCGGGCGCGGCCTACGGCGCATCCGTCAACTTTGTCGGCCCCGCGAGCGAGGCCAACATCAGCGAGCAGATCGAGCAGTTTGGCAACGCCATCAACAAGGCGCCCGACGCCATTTGCTTTGCGCCTCTGGACCAGGACGCGTCCATGGATTTGATCGCCCAGGCCGGCGCCGCCGGGATCCCTCTCATCACCTTTGACGCCAACATTGAGGCCGACACCGGCGGCGCCGTTTTGGCCTTTGTCGCCACCGACAACGT
>JAITDM010000256.1 GCA_031282535.1 Oscillospiraceae bacterium | reverse complement strand
CGTCTACAGGAACATCATCAAGGAGACCAAACCGACGGCGATTATGGCGTCCTACAACCGCATCCAGATCGCCGACGCGGCGTACAACCCGTTTACGGAGATCCCCGGCGGCATCAACTTCTATACGCTGGACACGATGCTGCGCCAGACATTTGGGTTCGAAGGGTTTGTCACCGGCGACTGCGACGCGCTGAACACGGCGGCCAGCACCGGCAACGGAACCGCCGGAACGTCGGCGACGCAAGGCGTCGGGGCGGGCAGCTACAGCGGCGTCGGCCACAGCTGGCGCGCGCCCGCCTATAAGTGGTTCGGCGCGTCCGAAGACACCGCCGCCGCCATGACCGCCACGATATCCAACCCGGTCCTCGCGGGCTGGGGCGTTATGGGCGGACAGGAGCTCGAATGCAACCGCGGCGTCGCGGCGGGCAAGACATATTCGACCGCGAGCAACCTCCCGAACGGAAGCGTGGTTACGCCGCTCGGCAGATATACCGAGGAGGCCGTGGACGTGGCGCTCGCGAAGCTGATGGAAGACCGCATCCGGTTCGGCGAGTGGGACGACAAAACGGACTATACAGGCGCGCCCAGCGCGTCAAGCGGCAAAGTTTCATGGTATGAGCAAGCCAAGGACAGACTGACGTCCTACGGGGTAGACGTCCCGGCTACGGCGACCGCACAGGTGGCGACGACAAACGCCTCGACGATGACGGACGAGCGTCTCAACCTGGTGGGCGAAGCGGCGGCGAAGTCCCTGGTGCTGCTTAAAAACGAGAAGATCGAAGGCGTCAATGGCGGAGAACCGCTGCTTCCGATACACATTCCCGATGCGGGCAGTTTCAGTGTCGGCGTTTACGGAAGCATGCGCGCCAGCATGATACTCGGGCTGTATTCATCCGGCAGAGGCGCGAACGGCACGGCCAAACAGGTAAACCCGTTCAACGGGATCAGCGCGGCCGTCAAGGCGGTAAACGCGGACGCGACGGTGACCAACGTCGCCTCTTTTAACGCCGCCGCCGCCGCAGAATTCGACTACGTGATCGCCGTCGTCGGCGATTCCACGGGCACATCCCTCGCGGCTGAACAGAGAGACAGACCCAATTTCGCGCTCGCGACAACTGACGTCGCGCTCATCAACCAGCTGGCCGGCGCCAACAAGAAGCTGATCGTAGTCATGATCACCGCGTGCCCGATCGGCGAAGACGCCTCCGGCACCGCGAATTTCTTCAACAATGTGCCGTCCCTGCTTTACAGCAGCTTCATGGGCGACCGGCCCGGACAGGGCATCGGCGACGTGATTGTCGGCAACGTGAACCCGAGCGCCCGCACCACCTCGGTTTGGTATCCGGTCAGCTCGCCCTACGGCGACAACAACAACACACACGGCGGTTCGCTGAACCAGATCAGAAGTTACAGACTTTCACCGGGCACCGACGGCCCGTGGCAGAGCCCGTTCGGCGCGAGTTTTGTTCCTGCGACGCCGTACACCTACGCCGGACCGGGCCGCGGGCGCACGTACATGTATTACAACGGCACCGGCGATCAAGCGATCCGCTATCCGCTCGGCTATGGTCTGAGCTACACGACCTTCGAGTACAGCAGACCGAAAGTGTATGTAAACGGCGCGTTGCAGCCGGACGGAACGGTGAATGTCAACCCGAACGACAAAATCGACTACACGGTCACCGTCACCAACACGGGTTCGCTGGCGGGCGCCGACGTGGCCCAGCTGTATGTCAAAACGCCCACCAACTTTGTCGCGCCGGACGACAAATCCGCCTACGCCGTCAAGCGCCTGAAAGATTTTGTGAAAACAAAGGAACTCGCGCCCGGCGAAAGCCAGGAAATCACACTGAGCGTCGAGGTGCCGGATCTCGCGTTCTGGAGCAACGCCAACGGAAAATTTGAGCTTGTGCAGGATTTCGACTCGAATTATTACGTGCTTCAGGTCAGCCGTTCCAGCGCCGACTCCGGCAGCTACAACGGCCAGGAATACGGCGCGGTGCTCAGCTCCGACCTGCACATCAACAACGCGGCCGGATGGAATCCCAAGGTTTCTGTGCTGTCGTTCAAGCCCAACACGCCGGCCGACGCCGCGAACGACATTCCGCAGAGGCTCATTTACGACGTCAACGACACCGTCAACCCGAACCCGACGGTAAGCATGGCAAACGACGTGCTTTACGGATACATCAACAGGATGTACAGCTCGAGTACGGATCAGATGTATCCGATCCCGGGCAACATCACAATCACGTATTCGTCCAACAGGCCCAGCGTCGTCAACGTGCTCCCCGACGGAACGATCAAAGCCGCCAGCGGAGGCGTGGCCACGATTACAGGCACCGCCACCGATGCGCTGACGGGTTCGTCCACCTCGGCCGAGTTTGTCGTTTATGTGCAGGGCGCCGCCGCCGATCATGACGCCTCGATGCAATCCATCCGCTATGGTGAAGAGACGATTCAGGTGATCCCGGGGTCCGGCGAAGTTGACGTAAGCGTCCCGACGACCGTGACAAAAATCAACGCCGCTGATTTCACGAACGTGAACATCACGCCCACCTACCCCGAGAAAGTCAGCGTAACTGTCACGCTGCAGCCGAGTGACGGGGCTGTGAGCGCCGGAGCGCCCTGCGTAGCGGCGGTAACCATCACGAGTACTGAAAATGCGCTGATCACACAGACGTATAGAGTGAACTTCGGGCACATGGAGGCCGTCAGCCTGCAAAACGTGAACTACATGGGCCTCAACTCCTACGCCAATGTGCGCTTCAGCGACGGGGTGACCTCGTACAAGTTGATACAAGCTTTCTACAAGGACGGCAAGCTGACCTTTATCAACATTACGGACGCGGCGCCCTTGCCCAAACATGTCGCCGGAACGATCGTCGGGCAGACTGACGGACCTCCCGGACTGACCGATTTCACGGCGCGCGTGTTCCTGTGGGACAAGGATTACAAGCCACAGATCGACTCCATATCGGAGCATATTGACCAAATTGTCACATAGCACGCGTACCTGAGCCAGCGCGGCGCCGGCGGCCGCTTCTGAAACAAAAGCCGGGGATGCAGCAAGCGAAGCTGCATCCCCGGCTGATTTTGTTGCCTGTCCAAGTCAAGAGGGAATCTCTCCGGACGTGCTACCCGTTGTCAGTGAGCGGAGTTGACAGCGGGGTGAAGCTTCCGCTCTCCCAGAAGAACAGCTTATACACATGCGCGGCATGGGGGGTGGCCGGAGGTTCGATCTCGCGCTCTTCACCTGCGGCAAACGTAAACGTTTGCGTGGCGACGGACGCCAGTGTGATCGGGCTGTATTCCGCCAAGATCATGGTGAGCGTCACATCCTCTTTGGCGATGAAGGTCAACCTGCCCTCCAGGCTCAGTATGTCTATCTTCCCGCTCACGGAAAGGTTGTCGGCGGCGCGGATGTTGAAGTTCTGAACCGTCAGAGTCGTGTCGTTTCTGCTCAGCGTCAGCGTGTACAGATCGCCGTCAATGTGCGTGAGCGCGGGGGTGACCCCAAGCCCGGTGATCAGATCATCGATCTTCTCAAGGGACAAGGAGATCGTTTCTGCGGGGGTGGCGCCCAGTTTCAGGAGGCGCAGGCTGCTTCCTATGGTCCTGTCCGCCTGCAAAATAGCGTTGGCGTCCGCCTCGCCGGGTTCCGTGGCGGCAATGTTCGTGAAGAGGGAGAAGAGCCAGTACTTCTTCATTACGCCGTTGTAAATGAACCGCACGAGGCCCGCGCCGCTGGCGGGCGCCTGCGTGATCATGATTTTTACGCTTGGATCGCTCGCGGCCGCGGTGATGACCGGCGTGCCGGACGGCCGCGAAGTGGAAACCTGATAGCGGGTGAAATCGCTGATGCCGTTGCTGTTGGACGTACTGGTCGCAAGTGCGCCCGTGGCGTAATGACCATTGGAAGAAATTGGCAACACCGGTATTGTCTGTGCCGTTCCGTCCACTGAAATGCTGATTTCCGGCGGCACATGACGCTCGATCACATGGTTGTCCGAGCTGAACCCGAGGCCGATGATGTCGCAGAGGGTACCGGTTCCGCCGCTCACAACCAGAAAGATCGCGCGCTTTCCGTCCAGACCATCCACGGCATCTGAAACGTCTATCGAGAACCGCGCGGGTGTTTGCGCCGCGCCGGCGGGCACGTCTATCGCGCCGATCTGCGTGCCGTTCCACGCGCCGCCGGCCCACGGACCGTCCAGCCAAACCTGCACGGTGAAGGCGCTTTCCGTCCTCGGCGTGAGCCAGAGGTTGAACTTTGTGTTGTTGCCCGGCGCGGTTCCCTCAAAGGGGTTGATCCCTTTTGTGGGGGTGTCCAGTCCGCCGAAGCCGAAATACTTGTATCCGATTTTGTGTCCGTTTTGCACGCCGTTCAGAGGCTGGTGGTTGTCCCACATATCATATGAACGTGCCGGGAGTTCCATATAGTAGGGGCTGGCGGTTTCCGTCGGCACGGTGTTGCTGCCGGTTAACGTAAAGCACGCGTATCCCGCGGAATAATACGCATACGGAGCCAAACCGAATATATTGAAACCCTCGGACGTCACTTCGGCCCCGGTGTATTCATTGCCGTTGCTGGCCTTGGCGGTCCATATCTCATCTTGTGCGTACGGGTCATAGGCCCTGATGGTAACTTTTCCGCCTTCAGATACAGGGGCCTCGTCGATTTCGACCTTGATGGGGGCGACCATCGCCTGACGTTCGGTATTGGAACCGGTACTATAGGGATTGTAGGCGGTGCTCCAACCGGTTCGCAGGGATCCTCGGGGGCATCTGTGATAGGTGATATACCACTGGCCGTTGATCTCTACCATACCGCCGTGGGTGTTGTGCCGCCAAGAGGACAGCATAAGACCGGAACCGGCCTGGTTTAACACCGGAGCGCCAGAGTCGACGATGACGCCGCCCGCCTTCCATGGCCCCAACGGGCTGTCGCCGTAGCAATAACGCAGCGCGGAACCTGTGCTGCCCAACCCATAATCCGGGCCGGAATAGCCGCTGAAGACCGCGATGTATTTGTTTCCGACTTTGCGAACCGAGGAAGCCTCAAAGAAGTTGAATGCGAGCCGATCGTGATCCGGATCCACAAGATAGGGCCACGTGGAGGGAGAACCGGACACGAGATTCCCGTAAGAGGAGGAGGACGGTATATAGTGCTGAATCGCGCTGCCCTGTCCGGGCACGCTTGGTGTGGTCTGGGGTCTGATCGCGTACATATTGCTCTGACTCAGTTCAGCGACCGTCGCATATACGCCGCTTCCGCCTCCGCCATAGTATATGTATGCCCGGAAGCCGATGTCGTAATCGGGGTCGTTCGGGTCGTCGACGTAATCGACAAGTACGGACGGATCGAAGCCCGATATGCCGCCTGTGGTGTTGACCGGCGTAAAGGGTCCAACCGGGGTTGGGCCTTTTGCCACCATGCCAAGCCTGCCCGACGCGCGGCTGTGGGGGTATAGGTAATATTCAACGATGGTGCGTTCATCCTCAGGGGTTCTCCCCCTCGCGATGACTTCGGGGTCAAACCTTTTGAGCTCGACGACGTCCGGCGCGAAAAATCTGTCCCAGTTGCTGGAGGCATTCGGGCGGTACTGGAAGACCGGACCTTCGTCGCGCCAGTCGTTCAGGTCCTCTACCGGTGCTGACCAGCATTTGATGTCCGCCCCGCAGTAGGCGTACTGATAGGTGTCGTGCGAGCTATAGAGATACATGCGGTACCTGCCCGGGTTGTCGGGGTCCTCAAACACCTTTGGCTCGCCGTCGGGTGTTTTCTCCCACAACGGCAGATACGGGTTGGCCGCGCTTGCGGTGATAACGGGAATCGTGTTCATGATGATTGCAGCCAACAGAAACAGCGACAAAAACTTGGTGAACTTCTTCATGGCCATCCTTCTTCCTTTTAGACACTCCTAAAAATTTGTATTTGCGCCGCTGCGTAACCGCGCAAAGGGTTCGGTCACGGGTTGCTTTGTCCGCGGCGGGCGGGACCCCCGGGGCAAGACCGTCTGCACAAACGGCCCTGCCGGCGGCCGCCTCCTCTGCACACAAAGACGGCCGCTCTGCTTCCGGATATCCCTCCGCGCGAAACCCATTGGCTGGCAGCCTGTTCGGCGCTTCCTGCACGCCTTGCTATTCTATACCTTTTTTGCAATGTCACTTTTGGGAAATCGGCCTGCCTGTTTTGGTCGAAACAGATAAAAAATATCGAATCCGGACATTGACATTGCGAATTGCGTGCAATATAATAGAGGTGTTAGCAGCTGTGAGGCGTTTTTAAAGGGCTTTGAAAAGGTATACCTTATCGAAAGCAGCAAAAAGAACCGTCTTTACCACAAAAACGGTTCTTTTTGCTGCTTCGCGACCATCTGTCTTCAGAGACAGCCTCCAGGGGAAATGTGTACAGACAGTGCGAAATTTCCGCACGGGATGCCGAGGGCGGGAGCCGTTGACAAATCGATGGAAAGGTACTACAATGAAACTGGAAAGCAGGTGAACTATGGCCGATACAGCAAGTGAATCTGCACAGGCGAACCGCGAGTACAAATCGAGCCTCCTGCCGCACCTGATCACCACGCTGCACCGCGAGCGCGAAATCTGCGCCGCGCTG
>JAITDM010000222.1 GCA_031282535.1 Oscillospiraceae bacterium | reverse complement strand
CGGTGACCACCATGCCGCGCGTCAGCGTCCTGCCCGGGCTGAACAGCGTGGCCGACGTGCCGTTCATCAGGCTGTTCTCCCACATATAGTACACGTCGCCATAGAACCAGTCGCCTTCGCTCACGTCCGTGAACGGGAAGACTTGCGCCAACGGCGTCTCCGGATCGGGCGCCTCTGTGGCGCCGCCGCCCGCATTGCCGCCGGAACTGCTGCCGCCGCCGGTACCGCCGCCGGTACTGCCGCCGGGGTCGCTGCTTCCGGGGTCGCTGCCGCCGGGCGCCAAAACGGTCACGGGGACCGTGGCTTTCTTTGTGGTGTCAAATGTGGACGTCGCCGTGACTTGCAGCGCAGCGGCCGTCTCCCCGGCCGCCACGGTCAGAAGACCGTCCGCGCTGATGCCGGTGCCCGCAGCGCCGCCCGTCACCTGCCATGTCACGCTCTGCGCCGCGCCGTTCGCCACGGCCACGGCCGCGGCAAACTGCTGGGTCGCCCCTTTTGTGACGCTGGCCGAAGCGGGCGTGACCGTCACGCTGAGGACGGCGGGCTCCGCGGAGGGGGCTGTATTGGGAACCACAGTGACTTTGCCGCCGCCGGAGGGCGAAACCATACGCGTGTCAATGCTGTCCGCACCGGTTTTTCCCGTGTAGGTGGACAGCCTGACCTCAGAAATGACAACGTCGGACGACGCCGTGCCCGTGCCGGTGTACCTGATGTTGACCGTACAGACCAGCGGGCCGGTGTATGCATTCGTCATAAGATTCGTCACGCCAAAATAGATGCCGGCACCCTTCTGGCCGGGGGCACCGATCGTTCCGGAGACATTGTAGGAAACATCGGTGATTTCCACCGCCGCCGGCAAGGATACCAGGAAGTCGACGCCGCCGAACGGCGCGTCCGGCTGGACGGTGATTTGAAAGCTGCCGCTTTGATTGGCGTCCAGATTTACGGTGGTTGGCGCCAGCGAATAAGAGAGAGCGGCCGCGCTCGCCGCGGGTAAAAACAGACTGACCGTCGTCACGGCGACCAGAACGGCCAGCCACTTGGCACCCTGTCGCCGCAAAGCAGCAACAAAAAACAAGAATTTTTGTTGTGGGTTGCAGGGGCACCCCACCTTGGTAAGATTCCTTTTCATGTTCATTATACCCTTCTTTTTGTATTGGGCGCCTCCAATCTTCCAATCCTTTCCATATGTGGGGATCACCGCCGCCGCCACAGCGGCGGCGGTGATCCCATGGAGTTTTGCGATACGCATGAAGAAGCGGTGTTGTTTCGTATCTTGTCTCCGCGAAGCGGCGACAAAACAAGAATTTGCGCTGTGGGTTGCAGAGGCAACCCACGTTAGATGTAGCTGGAGATGATCATGATGTCGAGCAGGTCGATGATTCCATCGCCATTGGCATCATACTTCTGCGCGGCGTCCCACTTGGCGCTGCCTTCGGCAACCAGGTAGTAGTTGTAGATGACCAGGGAGAGGTCGGCCAGTGTGACCGCGCCGTCCGCGTCTATGTCATAGGGCGCGAAACGGGTGACGACGCTGGCGGGGCTCAGTTGGCAGTTGATTTGGACGGCGGCGTCGGGCGTCGGCACCTCATAGATAGAGACTGCTGTGAGCGCACCGATGATGTCGGTCGTGCCGCCGGCGTTGGTGAAGTTCAGCTTCAGGACCGGCGTGCTGACAGGCGCCGTGAACAGGGTTCCCGCCTGCAGCAGCGCGACAATCGCCCTGTACGCCCCGGTGTCCGGATCATAGTTTTCAAACAGGAAGCTCGCGCCCGGGATCGCGATCTCGCTGCCGACATACGTCAGCTTGTCGGCGTCAAACCGGGCGTCGATGTTGATCAGGTTGGTGCCAATGACGACTTTGTCCAGCGAGATGGTGTAGGTCAGCGCACCGGCGCCGCTGTAAGCATTCGTGGCTTTGATGCCGGCGGTCTGCGCGACGTCGACCACGGTTTTGCTGACGCTCTGCGTCTGGAGATTGCCCACCGGATACTCGTACACGGGCAGCCCGTTGGGCTCGGTGAAGGACCTGAAATGCATGAGCTCGGTCAGAACCTCTTTGACGCGCTCCTCCGCGACCTCACGCTGGTAGTAGCAGGAGTTCTGCAGCTGGATGAGGCGGCCGCCGGTGGCGCTGCCCATGATCCAGTTGATGCCGGACGGCTGGTCCAGATACCCGTCGCCGTAGGCACCCCAGTCATACATGAAGATGCCGTTGAAGCCCCATTCCCCGCGGACGATGCCGTTGATCAGGTCGGGGTCCTGGTTCGGGTGTTCGCCGTTTACATGGTTGTAGCTGGTCATGATGGCCCTGGGGTTCGCTTCCCGCACGGCATACTCGAAGTTCCGGAGATAAATCTCGCGGGCCGCGCGCTCGGTCATCAGGGTGTCGATGCTGGTGCGGGACCATTCCTGATTGTTGGCGAAGAAGTGCTTCAGGGTGACCGCCACGCCGCCCAGGGACTGCACGCCTCTGGTCATGGCCGCCGCAATGGTGCCGGACAGGAACGGGTCTTCGGAATAGTACTCGAAGTTGCGCCCGTTCAGCGGGTCGCGGTGGATGTTCATGCCGGGGGCCAGCCATGTGGAGGCGCCGAAGTGCGCCATCTCGGAGCCCACGGCCATGCCCGCGTCAAACACCAGGTCAGTGTTCCATGTCTGCGCGTTCAACGTGCCCTGCGGGAACATGGTGGCTTTCTGCGTCACGCCGCCGGCGGCGTTCAGGGTGATCCTCAGACCGGCCGGGCCGTCGGGCTGCGAGCTCTGGGGGATGCCGAAGAAATCGATGCCGAAGGTGTGCGCGGCCGAACCGGGCAGAACATTGGACGTTCCGCCGCCCCGGCTCAGGGCGCACAGGTCCTCGGCGGAGAGCTGCCTCACGAACGCGTCCATCGTGATCGTGCCGTTGTAGACGTCAAGCAGCGTCTTCGGTGCGGCGCCCACGATCCTGCGCTCTGCGTAATCGGGCTGGTTCCGGGCCAGCGCCTCCGTGGTGTTGCTGAAGGAGGTGCCCCAGTCTTCCGGGAAGTCCTCTTCGTTGCTGACGAAGGATTTCTCGCCGGGGAAGTGGGGCAGGCGGCTGGTGCCCGGGTTGATGGCGGTGGGGAACACAAATTTCGCCAGCTTCTGGGCCCTGGTCGCTTCGTCGTCGAACTTGGACAGCACGGGGAACTCCAGGTTCTCACGGCCGTTCTTGGGAGCGATCCGGCTCTCCACCTGGTCCACGATGCGCAACGCGGGCAGTACCCAGGAACCGGCTTTTTCCACCTGCTTGACCGAGGTGCCGATGTAGAAGTCATAGGTGCCGGCGTCGAGGATCCACGCCTCCAGCGCCTCGCTGTAGGATGTCAGCCAGTAGACCGGTGTCTTGATGGTGATGGTCTGGCTCTGGCCGGGGTTCAGTTCGTCGGTCTTGGCATAGCCCTTGAGCTCTTTGGCGGGTTTTTCCAGTGTCCCGTCCGGCGCGCTCAAGTACACCTGCACGACTTCCTTGCCCGCGCGGGCGCCGGTGTTGGTCACGGTCGCCGTCGCGACGAGCTCGTCGCCCACCACCGCGGCCGACAAATCGGACAGGGCAAAGGTGGTGTAGGAGAGGCCGTAGCCGAACTCGTACTTCACCGGGATGTTGAAGGTCTCATAGTAGCGGTAGCCCACGTAGATGTCCTCGGTGTAGGCCACGCCGGGGTAGTTGGACCACGTGGCGGTCAGGCCGTTGCTGGAGATGACGCCCGTGTAGAAGGCCTGCGTGGTGCCGCCGGCCTGGGAGTAGTTGTTCCTGGCGGGGCTGTCGTTGACGCTGTAGGGCCAGGAATCGGCGAATTTACCGGAGGGGTTCTTCACACCGGTGACGACGTCGCCCACGGCGGAGCCGCCCGCATGGCCGCCCAGGCCGGCGAACAGCAGCGCGTCCGGCTGGTACTCGTCGATCCAGCCCACATCGGACACGGCGCCCTCGTTTAAGATGACGACCACTTTGTCGAAGGAGGCAAAGACGCGGTTGAGGTTCTCGACCTCAATGGCCGTGAGGTTGTAGGGGTTGTTGCCGCTGATGGTCCGGTCGCTGCCCTCGGAGGAGGTGCGGCCGATGACGTAGATGGCGATGTCGTTGCGCTCGGCGGCAGATTCGACAAGGCCGTCCAGAATGGCGACGTCGGTCTGCGTGGTCAGCTGGTTGCCGGTGGCGCGGGTGTCATACCAATTCTTGACCTCGGCGTCCAGGATCAGGCCGGCGTCGGCCAGGCCGGCGTCGATCTTCTTGAGGTCGGCGTCGAGCGTGTTGACGTCGCCGGAACCGCCGCCGCCCTTGATGGTGTTTCGGGCGCAGACGCCGAAGACGGCCACGTTTGTGCCGGGCGCGAGGGGCAGCACGCCGTTGTTCTCCATGAGAACCATGCCCTCGGCGGCGTTGTTGCGGGAGATGGCGACATTTCTCGCAAACAGTACGGGGTCATACTGGGTGGGCCCCGGGGTGACGGTCCCGGCAAAGGCGGCCGGAATCATCATGATCAGGATCGCGAACACGACGGTAAAAGCCAGGGTCTTCTTCATTAAATTTTCCTCCCTTTTTTGTGTAAAACTCTTCTTCTGGTACCACGTTTACTCTTTTTGCGGCGATGAAACGGCGGAGAAGCTCCTCAAAGGATCCGCAGGTTTTTCATCCTCCGCACCGACCCCATGGCGGACGTATCACCTCCCTACCTTTCGGATTGTGTACGGCCATTGGTTCTGAAGTCATCCCTCCCCCGTCAAACCTATATGATTCAGTGAGGACGACGCGCGGACTCACCTCACTCAATCTGCTTTCACTGCTTCCAGGAATCTGTGCAGCACGGCCGCGAACTCGGCGCGCGTCGCGCCGCCCTGCGGGTCGAACCGGTTGTTCGGCTTGCCGGCAATGATGCCCTGCGTGACCAGCTTGGCCACGGCCTCCTTCGCGTAGCCGCCGATGCCGCTCTCGTCGGCAAACGCGATGCCATCGGTCGTGTCGGGCGGCGTCTTCTGGGCGTACTGTTCGTAGCGGTAGAGGATGGCCGCCATCTGCTCCCGCGTGATGTCGTCGTCCGGGCCAAACTTTCCACCCGTGTACCCGAGTACGATCTCATGGTCCGCCGCCCAGATCACCGCGTCGGTGTAATACTGGCCCGCGGTCACGTCGGGGAACGGG
>JAITDM010000138.1 GCA_031282535.1 Oscillospiraceae bacterium | reverse complement strand
TTCCCTTTGGTAGGGCGGGTTTCTCCGAAACCGCCGCGTATTCCCTTTGGTAGGGCGGTTTCTCCGAAACCGCCGCGCGGACGGCTCGGAGAGCCGTCCCTACCGAAGTTGCGCGGGTTGTATCTGCAAAACTTATCGCTCGTTGGTATAACTCAGCACTCACAACAAGAACTACGCCTGCGCGCCGACTGCGCCCCAGCGCGACAGGTCCTTTCTGGGGGCGGGGCGCAGCAACAGGAACAGGAAACCCGCCGACAGCAGCAGCGCCACCGCCGTCCCGACGCCGAAGCTGCGCGCCGAAAACAGCAGCCCGAACTGGTAGATGCACAGGGACACGACGTAGGCGAAACCGCACTGGTAGCCAACGGCGACCCAGAACCACTTCAGGTTGTTCATCTCCCGCTTGATCGCGCCCATCGCCGCGAAACAGGGCGCGCACAGCAGGTTGAACACGAGGAATGAATAGGCGGCCAGGGTGGTGAAGCTGGCGGCCATCGCGCCCCAGACCTCCGCGCCGTCCTCCGCCACCTCGGCAAAGCCGTACAGGATGCCAAACGTGCCCACCACATTTTCCTTCGCGATGAGGCCGGTGATGGCGGCGACGGCCGCCTTCCACTCCCCCCAGCCCAGGGGCGCAAAGAGCCACGCAATGCCGGAGCCCATATACGCGAGAATGCTGTCGGACATGTCCACCATGCCGAAGGCGCCGTCCGCCCAGCCGAAGCTGGAGGTGAACCAGACAAACACGGTGGCCAGCAGGATGATGGTCCCCGCCTTTTTGATGAACGACCAGCCGCGCTCCCACATGCTGCGCAGGATGTTGCCTACCGTGGGCCAGTGGTAGGCGGGCAGCTCCATGACAAAGGGCGCGACATCGCCCGAAAACAGTTTGGTTTTCTTCAAAAGCACGCCGGAGCAGATGATGGCCGCCATCCCGATGAAGTAGGCGCTGTACGCCACCCACCACGCGCCGCCGAAGACCGCGCCCGCAATCAGCGCGATGATGGGCAGCTTGGCGCTGCACGGGATGAAGGTGGTGGTCATGACCGTCATCCGCCGATCGCGCTCGCTTTCAATCGTCCGGGAGGCCATGATGCCGGGCACGCCGCAGCCCGTGCCGATGAGGATCGGGATGAAGGATTTCCCCGACAGCCCAAAGCGGCGGAAGATTCTGTCCATGATGAAGGCGATGCGCGCCATATACCCGCACGCTTCGAGGAAGGCGAGGAAAATGAACAGGATGAGCATCTGCGGCACAAAGCCGAGCACCGCGCCCACGCCCGCGACAATGCCGTCCAAGATCAGCCCCTGCAGCCATTCGGCGCAGTGGATCGCTTCGAGGAAATCCCCCAGCAATACGGGCACGCCCGGCACCCACACCTCCGTGCCGAACAGGTGCCACCCCTCGCCAAACACGCCGTCGTTGGCCCAGTCGGTGACCAGAGTGCCCACCGAGGTGACCGAGACGAAGTACACGATAAACATGACCGCCGCAAAGATCGGCAGCGCCAGCCAGCGGTTGGTCACGACCCGGTCGATCCTGTCGGAGACGCTGAGCCGCCCCTTGTTTTTGACCTTGATACAGTCCTTGATGATGGAGTCGATATACGCGTAACGCTCCGAGGTGATGATGCTCTCGCTGTCGTCGTCCAGCTCCGCCTCGCAGGCCTCGACGTCGCGCTCGATGTGCGTGAGCTGCTCCTTGGTGAGCCCCAGTTTGGCGACGATTTTTTCGTCCCGCTCGAAGAGCTTGATGGCGTACCAGCGCTGCTGTTCCTCCGGCAGACTGTGCAGCACGGCCTCCTCGATGTGCGCCAGCGCGTGCTCCACGCTGCCGGAAAAACTGTGCCGCGGGACGGTCTTGACGCGGCCCGCCGCATGCACGGCCGCCTGCGCGGCCTCCATGACGCCGGTCCCCTTCAGCGCCGAGATTTCCACGACCTGGCACCCGAGCTCCTCCGCCAGCTGTTTGGCGTGGAGCGTGTCGCCGCTCTTTGTGACCACGTCCATCATATTGACCGCCACCACCACCGGAATGCCCAATTCGGTGAGCTGCGTGGTCAGAAAGAGGTTGCGTTCCAGATTGGTGCCGTCGATGATGTTCAAGATGGCGTCCGGGCGCTCGTCGATCAGATAGTTGCGGGCCACCACCTCCTCCAACGTGTACGGGGAGAGCGAATAGATACCGGGCAGGTCTGTGATGATCACATCCTTATGATTTTTCAGCCTGCCCTCTTTTTTCTCCACCGTGACGCCGGGCCAGTTGCCCACAAACTGATTGGCGCCCGTCAGCGCGTTAAACAACGTCGTTTTGCCGCTGTTGGGGTTGCCGGCCAAAGCGATTTTGACTGCCATTTTCATCATTCCTCCTTGCGCGCGAACACACAGTTTGTCCCTCCAATGCCGAGACACTCCGCTCCGCTGCGTTTCCGGTCAGGTTCCTTTTTTCATTCCACTTCTATCAGCTCGGCATCCGCCTTCCGCAGAGAGAGTTCATAACCCCTGACCGTCACCTCAATTGGGTCCCCCAACGGGGCCACTTTTCGGACATAGACGTCCACGCCCTTCGTGATCCCCATCTCCATGACGCGCCGTTTGACGGGGCCGGCGCCGCCGATCTTGGCCACCCGCACGCTGCGGCCTGGTTTTGTCTCCCGTAGTGTCTGCATGTCACATTCCCCCTTCTCAGACCATGATCTTGCTGGCCATCTCACGGCTGATGGCCACGCGGGACTCTTTGATATTGACAATCACATTGCCGCTGATCTCCGTGATCACCCTGATCTGGCTGCCCGGCACAAAGCCAAGATTTTCCAGAAATTGCCTGGTCTCCGTTCTCCCGCCCACTCTTTTAATCGCGTTTTCCTCGCCGATTTTTGTCAGTGTCAAAGGCATCATATCTGTCTTCCCGTCCTGTCTGAAGTTAGTAAGAAATAACTGTGCTGGTAAACAAACAGGCAATTAGTATTTGCTAACTGTCTTCTTTTATATAATACTCAAATTTTCGCGTTTTGTCAAGGGTTTGCGCGGCGTTTTTCAAAATTCCCAAGGCGGGGCGCATTGACACGGCAGCGGCGGAAATGATATGATGTATATACCCCTATATGTATAAAGGAGGCATGGGCATGCGACAGTGTATGGATGCCGACAATCTGCACCGGCGGCTGGGGAAGATTATGGGGCAGATCAAGGCCATTGATAAGATGGTCGACGAGGATGTCCCCTGTGAGGACATCCTGATTCAGATCCACGCGGCCAAGGCCGCGCTGCACAAGGTCGGGCAGGCCATTCTGGAGGGACATCTGCACCACTGCGTCCGGGAAGGCATTGAGCACGGCGACGCGGACAGGACCATCGCGGACTTCGCCAAGGCCGTGGAACATTTTGCGCGCATGACGTAGACGTGCATGACGTGCACGTCTACGTCGCGGCGTGTCGGAGGGCGCCCTCTTGACAGCATTATACCCCATGGGGTATAATGCTGTTTGTGGCATATGTATACCCCTATTGGTATAACAGAAAGGCGGGTATGGCCAGATGGCTTTTCTGAAAACCCTTTTGAAAGACGGCGAGAGGCGGACGCTGCTCTGTCTCGGGCTCTCCCTGCCGGCGCTGGTCGTCAGTTTTTTTCATATTTTACCAATCTCGTTCGACGCCGCGTGGGCGGCCGTGCTGCTCTGCGGCCTGCCGATTTTCTGGGACGCGTCGGTGGGTCTCGTGACCCGGTGGGACGTGAAGGCCGACGTCCTCGTCTCGCTGGCGCTGATCGCCTCCCTCCTCATCGGCGAAATTTTTGCCGCCGGCGAGGTGGCGTTCATCATGCTCCTCGGTTCGTACCTCGAGGAGCGGACCGTGGCCCGGGCCCGGGCCGGCCTCGAAAAGCTGGTGCGCCTGACCCCCGTCACGGCGCGCGTCGTGCGCCGTGACGGGGAACACATCGTGCCGGCGGCCGAGGTACAGGTCGGCGACACGCTCCGGGTGCTGGCGGGCGAGACCGTCGCGGTGGACGGCGTGATCACCCGGGGGCAGACCTCCATCGACCAGTCCGTGATGACCGGCGAATCCCTTCCGGTCGACAAGGGCGAGGGCGACGCGGTGCAGAGCGGGACCGTGAACCAGTTTGGTACCTTTGACATGACGGCACAGAAGGTGGGCGAGGACAGCTCCCTGCAGCGGATGATTCGCCTCGTGGCCTCGGCGGACGCGGGGCGGGCGCGCATCGTCGGCCTGGCCGATCGGTGGGCGACGTGGATCGTCGTTGCGGCGCTGACCGCCGCCGCCGTCGGCTGGCCCCTGACCGGCGAGGCCCTCCGGGCCGTCACGGTCCTCGTCGTGTTCTGCCCCTGCGCCCTGGTGCTGGCGACGCCGACCGCCATCATGGCCGGCATCGGCCACGCGACCAAGCGCGGGATCCTCATCCGCCAGGGCGACGCGCTGGAGCGTCTGGCCGGGGTGAAACGGATCGCGTTTGACAAGACCGGCACGCTGACATACGGAAAACCCGCCGTCACCCGGGTGCGGAGCTGCCGCCCGGACCTGGACGAGACCGCCCTGCTGTCCCTCACGGCCAGCGCGGAGCTGCGCTCCGAACACCCGCTGGGCAAGGCCGTCGTCGCCCACTGCCGGCGGGTGTGTGACAGCCCCCCCGCCGAACCGGACGCCTTTCGGCTGATCCCCGGGCGCGGCGTCATCGCCGGGATCCGTGGGCAGACCGTGTACGCGGGCGGCGAGATCTGGCTGGCGGAACGGGGGCTCGCCCTGCCGGCGCCGTTTGTCCGGGAGGCCGACCAGGCCAAGGCGGACGGCGCCACCGTGATCTATGTCACGGCGGAGACCGAGGCGCTGGGCTTTCTTGTCCTGTCCGACACGCTCCGGCCGGATGCCACCGACACCGTCGGGGCCCTCCGGGCCGCGGGCGCCGACGTCGTCCTGCTGACAGGCGACGCGCCGCAGGCGGCCGCCCACATCGCCGGCCTGGCCGGCATCGCGGAGGTGCGGGCCGACTGCCTGCCGGAGGACAAACTGACCGCCATCCGGCAGTACCAGGCGCACGGCGAACCGGTCTGCATGGTGGGCGACGGCGTCAACGACGCCCCCGCGCTGAAGGCCGCGCACGTCGGCATCGCAATGGGCGGCGTGGGCAGCGACATCGCCCTCGAAGCCGCCGACATCGCCCTGGTGGGGGACGACATCAAAGAGATCCCGGGGCTGCTGCGGCTCTCCAAACGGGTCATGCGGACCATTTACATCAATTTGACCCTGGCCATGCTCTTAAACTTCGCCGCCGTCGCCCTGGCCGCCGTCGGGCTCCTGAACCCCGTCACGGGCGCGCTGGTGCACAACGCGGGTTC
>JAITDM010000167.1 GCA_031282535.1 Oscillospiraceae bacterium | reverse complement strand
TGCAGCACCGGGAACCCGTCGGCGGTCTCCACGGCAAACGGGTCTCTCGCTCTTCTCATATGCGTCTCCTTTCGCCGCTCCTCCCGTTTCAGTATCGCCCGATCGCCGCGGACCCATACCTTAAAATCACGGCGCAGGGGATCGTTGCGCCGTTCCCGCTCCCCTGGCCCCGGTATGCGGCTTGACACGCGCGCGAACATAGGCTACACTTTGAGTACAAAGGCGCGAGGGGCCGCGGCCCCCGCGCGGTGGGAAGGAGACTTCCGGTGGTAACACAAGACATGCTGCGCAATTTTTGCATCATCGCTCACATCGACCACGGGAAATCCACGCTGGCCGACCGGCTGATCGAGTCCACCCACGCGGTGGCCCAGCGCGAGATGGCCGATCAGATCCTGGACAACATGGATCTGGAGCGCGAGCGGGGCATTACGATCAAGGCGCGCGCCGTGCGGCTCGACTATACGGCGGCCGACGGACAGGCGTATGTGCTGAATCTCATCGACACGCCGGGCCATGTGGATTTCAACTACGAGGTGTCCCGCAGCCTGGCCGCCTGCGAGGGCGCGCTGCTGGTGGTGGACGCCGCGCAGGGCATCGAGGCGCAGACCCTGGCCAACACCTACCTGGCGCTCGAACACGACCTCGAGGTCCTGCCGATCCTCAACAAGATCGACCTGCCCTCCGCCGACCCGGAGCGGGCCGCGCAGGAGATCGAACACGTCATCGGCCTGCCCGCGATAGACGCGCCCCGCGTCTCGGCCAAACTGGGGCAGGGCATCGACGCGGTGCTGGAGGCCATTGTGTCCGGCATCCCCGCGCCCGTGGGCGACGCGGACGCGCCGCTGCGCGCGCTGATCTTTGACAGCCAATACGACTCCTACCGGGGCGTCATCGTCTACATCCGGCTGATGGAGGGGCGGCTGCAGCCGGGGCAGGTCATCCGCATGATGGCGACCGGCGCGGTGTTCGAGGTCGTGGAGACCGGCGTGCTGCGTCCGCTCGGGATGGAGCCGTGCGCCGACGGACTCACGGCCGGCGAGGTGGGCTACTTCACCGCCTCGATCAAGACGGTGCGCGACACCCAGGTGGGCGACACGGTCACCGACGACGCCCGGCCCGCCGTACGGCCGCTGCCCGGCTACCGCCGCGCGCAGCCGATGGTGTTTTCCGGCGTCTACCCGGCCGACGGCGCCAAGTACCCGGACCTGCGCGACGCGCTGGACAAGCTGAAGCTGAACGACGCCTCCCTGACCTTCGAGCCGGAGACCTCGGTGGCGCTGGGCTACGGCTTTCGCTGCGGCTTTTTGGGGCTCTTGCACATGGAGATCATCCAGGAGCGGCTGGAGCGGGAGTACAACCTGGACCTCATCACGACCGCGCCCAGCGTCATCTACAAGATCCACCGGACAAACGGCGAGACCGAGCTGATCGACAACCCGCTCAACTACCCGAACCCCACGGAGCTCGACTACCCGGAGGAGCCCTTTGTCAAGGCAAACGTCCTGACGCCCTCCGAGTACGTCGGGAGCATCATGGACCTGTGCCAGGAGCGGCGCGGGACGTTCCGCGACATGAAATATCTCGACGCCGACCGGGTGGAGATGCACTACGACCTGCCGCTCGGCGAGATCATCTACGACTTCTTCGACGCGCTCAAGTCCCGCACGCGCGGGTACGCGTCGCTCGACTACGAATTTTCCGAGTACCGCAAAAGCGACCTTGTGAAGCTGGACGTCCTTTTAAACGGCGACCCGGTGGATGCGCTGAGCTTCATTGTCCACGCCGAGAAGGCGTATCCGCGCGCGCGGCGCATCGCCGAGAAGTTGAAGGACAACATCCCCCGGCAGATGTTCGAGGTGCCGGTGCAGGTGGCGATCGGCGGGAAGATCATCGCCCGCGAGACCGTCAAGGCCCTGCGCAAGGACGTGCTGGCCAAATGCTACGGCGGGGACATCACCCGGAAGAAGAAGCTGCTCGAAAAGCAGAAAGAGGGCAAGAAGCGCATGCGCAGCCTCGGCAGCGTCGAGGTGCCGCAGGAGGCCTTCATGGCCGTACTGAAATTGGACGAATAGCCGCGCGTTGCAGGCGGAGACATCAGATTAGAATGGGGGCGTGCGCGATGGGGCAGGCAGTGGGGCTGTATCTCCACATTCCGTTTTGCCAAAAAAAATGCGACTACTGCGATTTCTACTCGATGCCGGACGGGGACGAGCGCGCCAAGCAGACCTACGCCAAGGCGCTGGCCGTCCACCTGACGGAGACGGCGCCCACCCTCGCCCGCCACACGGTGGACACGGTCTACTTCGGCGGCGGCACGCCGCCCGTGCTGGGGTTCAAGCCGCTGCAAGCGCTGCTGGATCTCATCCGCCGGCGGCTCCCGCTGGCCGCCGGCGCGGAGATCACGCTGGAGGCAAACCCCGGCACCGTGGACGGCAAACTGCTGGCCAAGCTGCGGCGGGCGGGGTTCAACCGGCTCTCCCTCGGCGTGCAGTCGCTGGACGACGACGCGCTCGCCCTGCTGGGGCGGGTCCACAACGCGCGCCAGGCGCGGGCCGCCTTTGAGGAGGCGCGGGCGGCCGGCTTTGACAACATCGGCGTCGATCTGCTCTACGGCCTGCCCGGGCAGACGACGCAGGAGTGGCGCGCGACGCTGCTCGAAGCCGCCGCGTGGGAGCCCGAACACATCTCCTGTTACGGCCTCAAGCTGGAGGAGGGCACGCCGCTCTGGCGCGACCGGGCCGACTACGCCTTCCCCGACGACGACACGCAGGCCGACCAATACCTGGCCGCCGTCTCTATTTTGGAAGAAAATGGATATCATCAATATGAGATCTCGAATTTTGCCAAAGCCGGGCATGTTTCGCGCCACAATTTGAAGTACTGGACGCTGGCGCCCTACATAGGGCTGGGTCCGTCGGCCTGTTCGGACTTTGGCGGCCGGCGCTGGTCGTATGTCCGCGACTTCACGGGCTACGTGCGCGGCGTACTGGACGGCGGCGACATCCTGCACGAGATGGAGGATCTCCCCATCGAGGCGCGGGCGGCGGAGTACTTGATGCTGCGCCTGCGCACGACGGACGGCATCTCGGGCAACGAGTATGTCCGTCTGTACAAGCAAAACTTCGAACCCATTGAGCGCGCCCTGGAGGTCCAAGCCGCCCGCGGTCTCGCCCGCGGCGAAGGGGACCGCTGGCGCCTGACGCCGCAGGGGTTTTTGCTCTCCAACCGGATCATCGCGGACGTCCTAGACGCCCGGGCGGAGGGGATGTGACTTGCTTTTTTTCATATGATAGCGCATAATGGAGTAAGGAAAGTAAAATAAATCGCGGAATTTTTGTTTTGCGCCGGGAGGTTATCGCTATGTTGGACATTGCGCGCGTATCCGTCAAGGGGCAGGTGACAATTCCCATTGAGATCCGCAAAAAGCTGGGATTGAAAGATGGGGACAAGGTCATTTTTATGGAAAAAAATGGTGATTTCGTTCTTTTAAATGCCAACCGCCTTGCTTTCGCGGAATTTCAGCGCGACATGGCTGGCGAGGCCGAAAGAGCCGGGCTGCACTCCGAGCAGGACGTCGTGGACTTGGTAAAAAAAGTGCGCGGCGACATGTGGGAGGTACAGCATGCGGGTAATGTTTGATACAAAAAAGATTATCCAATATTGGCTTCCGCTATCATTGCGGACGTGGATGTGTTTATTACGGGTGACAAAGATTTTAAAGGCCTCGATTTGGAACGTCCGAAAATTATGACAATCAGCGAATTCGAGGGGAAATATTTATAGATACAGCGCCCCTCACCGGAGTTCGAAACCGACGAGGGTCGGCATTATTTCATCGTGACAATCCGCCCGCACAAAGCGTTTGCGGTTGATGAGACTGTAAGTGAGACTGTAAGTGAGACTGTAAATCGGCAAGCGAAGATTTTAGCTATTTTGGCAGAAAATCCAAAAATTACTGTCAGGCAGATTGTGGAAATTTTTGATCTCTCTCGTACAACTGTCAGCCGGGAACTGCGCTCTTTGAAACAGGCCAATCGGATCAGACGTGTCGGATCGGACAAATCCGGCCATTGGCATGTCGTTGAGTGATGGCAAACACCTCGGCTGGCAGCGGCGCCGGGAGCGTTTGTATTTTCGGCGCCGCTCCAGACGCCCTGGAGGTCTTTGCCTCTTCAGCGAGGTGTTCTAATATTTATTTTTACGAAAATCGCACAAAAGCGCAAAGCAAGAATTGACAACGCGCCCATCTTGGGGTATGCTTTTGTTGAAATTCTTTGTGTGGGGGCGTTGGTGTGTTTGTCGGATTTTCCTTTGAAAATTATACCTCTTTTTGGGGTGAGACTTCTTTTTCCATGTGCGCCAACGGAGCCGATGCCCTGTACCGGGCGGTCAACTGCTTTCCCACGGCGCACGAGCTTCTTTTGAAGTGCGCCCTTGTGTTTGGCGCGAACGGAAGCGGCAAGTCAAACTTTATCGGCGCTTTCTCCTTCATGAAAGAAATTGTGACGGCCGAAATCAGCAAACAAAGCCTGCTGATTTCGACGGCACATGCCGCGCACAGTTTTTGTTTCCATGAGGAAGCCGAGACAAAACCCATGTCTTTTGAAGCCTGCTTTTTGATAGACGACGTGATGTATAAATACGGCTTTGCCTTGTCGCGCGGCAAAGTCGTGCAAGAACATCTCTACAAAAAACAACAGCGGCGCACCGAGGTCTTCAGGCGGAACGGACCCTCGTTCGGAAGCATCTCGTCGGGAAAAGACATGAAAAATGTGGAGCATCTGAAACAAAACGTCAGAGAGGACACCCTGTTTCTGAGTTTATCAAATTTTGGAAACAACGAGCTTGCGATGAAGATTTACGAGTGGTTCGACCGGATCCAGATCTTCAGCGCCGACAACATCGGCGCGCAGCTTTCGACGACGGTGGACTATCTGGAGAAGGACGCAAAGGGAAAAGAGAAAGTCCTTTCTCTCCTCCAACACGCCGATATGAACATTTCGAACTTCGAGGTAGATGTCACAGACGAAGCGAATCTGCGAAAATCGCCCGACTCCTCTGTAAAAAGGAGGGCGCCCGACGCGATGCGGGACCTGCTGAGGAAAAAAAGCGTCAATTTGATCATCAAACGCCCCTTCTACGACGCCTCCTGGACCGCGTCCGGGACGGCCAAGACGGACATTTCTTACGAATCCGCCGGGACACGGAAGCTGTTTGAGATCGCCGGGCCCATTGTCAGCGCCTTGGAAAACGGCGATATCGTCCTGATCGATGAGATTGACGCGCGGCTGCATCCGGTCCTGGTGAGAAACCTGGTGATGATGTTCAATTCCCTGTCTCAAAACCCCAATCACGCACAACTCATCTGCACCACCCACGACGTGCTGCTTCTGGAGGAGGAACTCCGGCGCGATCAGATCTATCTGACGGAGAAGGATCGCCGCGGTGTGAGCACTTTGTATTCCCTGAGCGATTTCAAGGGGGTCCGCAAGGACAGCAAGCTCCTGAAGCAATACCTGCTGGGCGCATTTGGCGCCGTCCCGAAGGTTAGGGATTACTTTACC
>JAITDM010000050.1 GCA_031282535.1 Oscillospiraceae bacterium | reverse complement strand
TCACCGCCCGGCCGGCGTCCCAGATCAGCAGCATGACCTCCAGCTCCGCCTCGGGCAGCCGCCGGATCGCTTGACCCTTCGCCTCTCCCATCGTCTCACCCTTTCATTATACGATTGTGTCTTGATGGGCTTATTATATCCTCGTCTAATCAGCTTGTCAAGAAGAATTTTCCGGTTTTCCGTAAAATTTTTGTGGGGCTGTGCTGCGGGTCGTCATTTTCCAATATTTGTAATCTCCGCGCACAGAGAGAGGCGTCCCGCTTGGCGGGTCGCCTCTCTCTGCAAATGAAAGGAGCTCTGTATGAAACACTACGCACAAACCCGCGCGGTGAGAGAAAGCTTGCTACGGCCCCGGCGCCTCCAGCCGGGCGGGGGCGCGGCGGAGCTGGAACTGCGACACGAGATCGCTCAGCGTCGTCGACTGGCCGCTCAGTTCCTCCGACGCGGCGGCGCTCTCCCCCGCCGTGGCGCTGTTTTGCCGCACCACCAGCGTCACCTGGTCGATCCCCAGGTTGAGATCCTCGACGGCGGCGCTCTGCTGGTCCGCCCGGGCGGCGATCTCCCCAATGATCCGGTTGGAGGCGACAATGCCGTCCACAATCTCCCGCAGCGACTCGTTCGTCTCCCCGGCGATCCGGACGCCGAGGTCCGCCTTGGCAATGGAGTTCTCGATCAGCTGCTCCGTGTCCTTCGCCGCCTCCGCGCTCTTCGCGGCCAGACTCCGCACCTCCTCGGCCACCACGGCAAAGCCCTTGCCGTGCTGCCCCGCCCGCGCCGCCTCCACCGCGGCGTTCAGCGCCAGAATGTTCGTCTGAAACGCGATGTCGTCGATGACCCGGATCACCTTGCTGATGCTCTGCGACGCGCCGCTGATCTCCTGCACCGCGTCCACCATCGCGTGCATCCGCTCCGAACCCTCCTCGGCCTTCTCGCGGATGGTCCCGGTCATCTGCGCGGCGTCCCGCGCGTACGAGACGGCCTCCTGAATGGAATTCGACATCTCCGAGATGGCGCCGGAGAGCCGCTCGATGGCCGCGTCCTGCTCGTCCGCGCCCAGCGCCAGAAGCTGTGCGCCGTCCGCGATCTGCTGGGACCCGGCGGCCACCTGGCCGGCCGAGACGTGGATCTCGCCAAACATCCCGTTTAAATTCTCCACCATCTCGCCCAGCGCCACGCCGATCGTGTCCCGCTCGCCCAGCCGCTCCACCTCGACCGCCAAATCGCGCCGCGCCACGGCCTGCAGCGCGCGGCCGCAACTCGCGAGATGCGCCATCATGCCGTCGAAGGCGGCGAACGACCGGCCGATCTCGTCCCGGCCCCGCGCCAGCGCTTTGATCTCCGCCCGCTCCCCGTCCGTGAACGTCAGGTCGCCGGTCTCGCCGACCCGTTTGAGGAAGTCCATCATCCGGTTCAGCGGGCGGATGATCCGTCCCGTCGCCGACCGGAGCACGAGGATGATCGCCAGACACACGAGGAGCGCCAGGCCGAGCGTCAGCAGCAGCAGCCGCTCGTAGATCACGTTCGCCTCGCCCTCCGGCGCGACCACCGTCACATAGAACCGGCTGTCCGCCGCGTCCAGGGCGACGGGGATCGTAACGGCCAGGCTGGGTTTGCCGTTCACCGCGGAGTTCACGCGCGTGTAGCGCATCGCCTCCCCGTCGGCGGGCCGCTCATACGCGAGCCCCACGGACTCGGCGGGCGCCCCCACGTCGTCCAGCACCGGGCCGTACAGCAGCCGGCCGCCCTCGCTGGTCACCGCGATGTATCCGGTGTCGTACACCTTCTCCTTCGACAGCGCCTCGTGGATGCTGTCCAGGTACAAGTCGACCGTCATCACGCCCAGCACCTCTTTGGCGTCGTTCATGAGCGGGTACGACGCCGTGATCATATACGCCGTGCTGCCGCCGACGGTGTAGAGATACGGTTCGGAAAACGTGGGCGTCCCCCGCGCCTTGGGTTCCGTGTAATAGGGCTGGACAAATTCCTGCTCGTCGTCCTCCGTCTGCGGCAGGTACTGCGTCTGGCCGTCCTCCCGGTAATAATAATAGGAGATGCGCCCGCCGATCTTGGTGCCGTAGTCCGTGCCGATGTATTGGCTGTCGAGTCCGTCGTACACATCGGGCTCCAGCATAAAGGCCGTGCCCTCGGAGATCTTGTATTTCTCAAACGCGCGGAAGAGGAACTGCTGCAGGGCGACCCTGTCTGTACGGCCCGCCTTCATCTGCGCCTCCACCATGCTGCTGACGCCGGAGAGGAAGGAAACCGGGCTTTCAAATTGACTCTGGATCAGGTGGGCGTATTTCTCCCCCTGTTCCCTGACCGCGCTCTCGGTGAGCTGTCCAAACGCGGCGCGCAAATACAAAAACAGCGTCAGCAGGATCGCCAGCATGCCCACCAAAAAACAGACCGTGGAGGCCGCCGTGATCCGAAATCGAACGCCTTGCCGGTTCTTCATGCCGTCATCCCCCGTATTCAATAGGTATCGCGTGTCTCCGATATATACTATCGAACGTTTCCCACGCGCGCTGTAGGCGCGGCCGGCGGGGCGCCGAGGGCGGAGGCTGCTGCGAACGTTTCCTGTGCGCTGTAGATGGGGCGGGCTCCGGCGCGGCCGGCGGGGCGCCGAGGGCGGCGCCCCCTACGAACGTTTCCCACGCGCGCTGTAGATGGGGCGGCTCCGGCGCGGCCGGCGGGGCGCCGAGGGCGGCGCCCCCTCCGAACGTTTCCCACGCGCGCGGTAGGCGGGGCGGCCGGGCGCGGGCGGCGGCGGGGCGCCGAGGGCGGAGGTTGCTGCGAACGTTTCCCGCGCGCTGTAGATGGGGCGGCTCCGGCGCGGCCGGCGGGGCGCCGAGGGCGGCGCCCCCTACGAACGTTTCCCACGCGCGCTGTAGGCGGGGCGGCACGGCGCGGCCGGCGGGGCGCCGCGGGCGGCGCCCCCTACGAACGTTTCCCACGCGCGCTG
>JAITDM010000123.1 GCA_031282535.1 Oscillospiraceae bacterium | reverse complement strand
TCCAGCGCGTGCGTGACGGCGTCGATCCCGGACGCGGCGGTGAGCCCCGGCGGGGCGTTCATCATGAGGTCCGCGTCCACGACGGCCATGTTCGGCAGCAGCTCGTAGTCGGCCAGCGGATACTTGATGCCGGTGCTTTCATCCGTGATGACGGCGAACGGCGTGACCTCGGAGCCCGTGCCGGCCGTCGTCGGGACGGCGATGAAGTAGGCCTTTTCACCCATCTTGGGGAAGCCGTAGACCCGCTTGCGGATGTCCATGAAACGCATCGCCATGTCGGCGAAGTCCGCCTCGGGGTGTTCGTAGAGCACCCACATGATCTTGGCCGCGTCCATCGCCGAGCCGCCGCCCAGCGCGACGATGCAGTCCGGCCGAAAGTCCGCCATCTGCCGCGCGCCCTCGCGGGCGCAGGCCAGCGTCGGGTCCGGCTCCACCCGGTGGAAGACGGTGTGCGTGAGGCCCAGCTCGTCCAGCTTGCGCGTGACGGCCGACGTGTAGCCGTTCTCGTATAAAAATGTGTCCGTCACGATGAAGACGCGCGTCCGGCGGAGCTCGCGCCCGATCTCCGTGAGCGCCGTGGGCAGACAGCCCCGTTTGAGATAGACCTTTCCGGGCGCGCGGAACCAGAGCATGTTCTCTCTCCTCTCGGCGACGATCTTGGTGTTCAGCAGGTGTTTGACGCCCACGTTTTCACTGACCGAGTTGCCGCCCCACGAGCCGCAGCCCAGCGTCAGCGAAGGCGCCAGCTTGAAGTTGTAGAGGTCCCCGATGCCCCCCTGGGAGGAGGGCGTGTTGAGGAGGACGCGGCCGGTGCGCATCCGCGCGGCAAAGGCGTCCAGCCGGTCCCGCCGCGTGCCGGGGTCCAGGTAGATCGACGCGGTGTGGCCGAGCCCGCCGTCCGCCACCAGGCGTTCCGCCTTGGCGAGCGCGTCCTCGAAGTCCTCGGCCCGGTACATGGCCAGCACGGGGGAAAGTTTTTCGTGGGCAAATTCCTCCGAGAGCGCCACGCTCTCCACCTCGCCGATGAGGATCTTCGTCGTCTCCGGCACCGAAACGCCCGCGAGGGCGGCGATCTTCGGGGCGCTCTGTCCGACGATCCTGGCGTTCAGCGCGCCGTTGATCAGGATGGTCCCTCGCACCTTGTCGATCTCGTCCGCGCCCAGAAAATGGCACCCGCGCGCGATGAACTCCCGTTTCACGGCGTCGTAGACGGGGGCCAGCACGATGACCGACTGCTCCGAGGCGCAGATCATGCCGTTGTCGAAGGTCTTGGAGTGGACGATGGAGTTCACCGCGAGCGGGATGTCGGCCGAATCGTCGACGACGGCGGGCACATTGCCCGCGCCGACGCCGACGGCGGGTTTGCCGCTCCCGTAGGCCGCCCGGACCATGCCGGGGCCGCCCGTCGCGAGGATGAGGTCGGCCTCCCGCATGACGAGGTTCGTGAGGTCGAGGCTCGGCACGTCGATCCACGCGATGATGTCCGCAGGCGCGCCGGCCTCGACCGCGGCCTCCAGGACCAGCCGGGCCGCCGCGATCGTGCAGGCCTTGGCGCGGGGGTGCGGGCTGAAGACGATTCCGTTGCGGGTCTTGAGCGCGAGCAGCGCCTTGAAGATCGCAGTGGAGGTGGGGTTCGTGGTCGGGATGACCGCCGCGATCACGCCCACCGGTTCGGCGATGCGCTGAAAACCGGCGGCGGCGTCCCGCTCGATCACGCCGCAGGTCTTCACGTCCTTGTACGCGTTGTAGACGTATTCGCTGGCGTAGAGATTTTTGATCACCTTGTCTTCGAGGAGGCCCATGCCGGTCTCCTCGACCGCCGCCCTGGCGAGGGGGATGCGCGCCTTGGCCGCGCGGGACGCGGCCGCCCGGAAAATATGATCGACCTGTTCCTGGGTGTACCCGGCGAAGAGCGCCTGGGCCGCCCGCACGCGCCGAAACGCGTCTTGCAGCGCCTCCACGCTGTCCACGAGTGGATATGTCCGGCTCAATGACAACACCTCCTGACGTAAGAGATGATGCAACAACAACTCCCTTACTTCGTCACAACTTTAACAAATTAAGGCCGGGCTGTCAAGTAGATTGATAAAAAATTATCAATCTAAACAATTCTCCACAGATCCACTCTGTCCGCTTTGTGACGGATCCACAAAATGGCATCCCACACGACGCCGGGGGTGTGATTGGCGAACGTGGTTTTGGGGGTTCATCATACCTTCCGGA
This sequence comes from Oscillospiraceae bacterium, assembly GCA_031282535.1. GTDB lineage: Bacteria > Bacillota > Clostridia > Oscillospirales > UBA929 > JAIRTA01. Next base: position 6,451 of record JAITDM010000123.1, on the reverse strand, counting down.
CATTCAGGTCATACCTACATCAAAAAATCCGCAAAATTGTCGCGGTGAACCACGTCGAAAGAGCAATTGGTGTAGGTTTCAAAAAACGCCTTTGGATGTTTAATTTTTGCGGACGGATTCCATTTGAATTCATACGCCGACAAATGGCCGTCCTGCTCCTCTATATAGTCGATTTTCTGCTGTGACGATGTGCGCCAAAACCATGGGTTCGCGTAGCTTTCGGCGTATGCGTTGCGTTTGAATCGCTCGCTTATGAGATAATTTTCCCACAACTTGCCCACGTCGTCGCGCAGCTCCACGGGGCGGAAATCCGCAATCAGCGCGTTGCGGACGCCATTGTCCGTGAAATAGATTTTGCGGCTTGTTTTCAATTCGTTCCGTAAATTGCGCGCGTATGAGCGAAGCCGGAATACCACGAACGTCTGCTCCAGAATCGTGAGATATTTCTCGATCGTTTTGTTGTCAAGCCCGCACAGCTGCCCGAGCTCCGTGTATGACACCTGCGAGCCGATTTGGAACGCCAGCGCACGGAGCAGACGCGTGAGCCGCTCCGACTTCTTGATCGTATCCAGCGCAAGAATATCCTTGTAGAGATAGCTGTCGGACAACTCCTGCAACAGGCGGCGCTCCTCGCCCGGCGCAGTGACGACGTCTGGGTAATAGCCATAGACAAGCCTGTGCTGGAGCAAGTTTTGCTCCGCGAGCCGTCCGTGATGTGCCACCATCTCCGCAAACGAAAGCGGAAACAGCGCAAACTGCCGTTTTCGTCCCGTCAGCGGTTCGGACGTTCTGCTTGCCAAGTCGAGCGACGAGCTGCCTGTCGCCACAACTTTGACCTGCGGGATGTTGTCGATGATGAGCTTCAGCACGATTCCGATGTCGGGAACCCGCTGCGCCTCGTCGATCACGAGTACAGTGTGTTGGCCGATGATGACGCGCAGCTGCTCCACGCTCTGCGCGGTCAGCAGCGTGCGGGCGTTTGATGTATCGCCATTCAGCCACAGCACATCGCTGCGTCCGCCAAAGAGTGCGTTTGTGAGCGTCGTCTTGCCCACCTGCCGCGCTCCGAGCAAAATGACCGCTTTTCTGCCGGTGTCGACCTCTTCGCGAATCCTTTCTTCAATCGCGCGTGTGATCATAAGATTTCACCTCAAATACAGTATAACAAGAAAATTACAGGAAGTGAATCCTTGAATTTATAGATTTTTGGGGATTCAAAGGGAGATTGTAAATTTTCTGAAAACAATCGAACTGTTTTGTGGATTCCCGTGGTTTACTTTCTCGGGCGGTTGTGATATGCTTATATGAAAACCAACGTGGGTTGCCCCAGGGCCCACAAGTGCCCGGCGCGGGGGCGGGGCGGTTCCCCGGGCCGGCCGGGCGGACCGGATGAGGGACGTGACAGCGATGACCTACCGGCTTTCTCCCTCCCTGCTCTCGGCCGATTTTGCGCATCTGGCGGACGAGATGGCGCGGGTCGGTGCGGCGGACTGGATCCATGTCGACGTGATGGACGGACACTTTGTGCCGAACCTCACGGTCGGCCCGCCGGTGGTGCGGCGTCTGGCGCGCGCGGCGCCAAAGCCCCTGGACGTGCACCTGATGGTGGAGCGGCCCTCACGGCTGCTGGACGACTTCTTGTCGGCGGACCCCGGCGTGCTGACGCTGCATGTGGAGTCGGACGCGCCGGATGTCCTGAAGGCGTCGCTGCGGGAGATCCGCGCGCGGGGCGCGCGCTCCGGGATCACGCTGCGCCCCGGGACCGACGTCGAGGCGCTGGCGCCCTACCTGCCGCTCTGCGACCTGGTGCTCGTCATGTCCGTCGAGCCGGGCTTCGGGGGGCAGTCCTTCCTGCCAGGCGCGCCGGACAGGATCCGCGCGGTGCGCCGGATGCTGGACCGCTGCCGCCCCTCGTGCGAGTTGGAGGTGGACGGGGGTCTCACGCTGGACAACCTGCCTCTGGCGGCGGAGGCGGGGGCCAACGTCTTCGTGGTGGGCCACGCGATCTTCGGGGCGCCGGACGTCCCCGCGCGGACGGAGCTGTTTCTGCGCCGCCTCGCGGCGCTGGCCGGCGAAACCAGTTGAGAATTGAGAGTCGTCTGCGACGGCACCGGCGGTCGGAGATGAAAATTACAAAAATTACCATTTTAAGAGCCGTCGGATGCCGGCGAGGGGGCATGGGGTTGTGAGGGTGGCCGTTGTGGGTTCACGCGGGCTGGGCGACGCCTGTTACACGGTGCTGTGCCGGCATATCCCGGCGGGGTGCAGCGAGATCATCAGCGGCGGCGCCGTCGGGATAGACGCGCTGGCGGAGCGGTATGCCGCGGAGGCGGGGCTGCGTCTCACGGTGATCCGCCCAGACTACCATCTCTTTGACCGCGCGGCGCCGCTCATACGCAACGGCCGGATCGTGCGGGAGGCCGACTATGTGCTCATCCTGTGGGACGGCGTCTCCCGCGGGACGCGCCACGTGATCATGACCTGTCTCAAGACGGGCAAGCCTTACAAACTTCTGCTCATCCAGGGCAGCGACCCGGAGGAGGTCGCCCTGTGAGGGCGGAGCCCTAACGCGGGTTGCCTCAGCGCCCACAACCCAAATTCTTGTTTTTTGTTGCCGCTTTGCGGCCAAAGACGCACGGTTCACGGCCATTTCGAAGGGAGGCGATTGTTTGTCCTGGTCCGAAGCGCCGATTCCGTTTGACCCGGCGCACGCCATCGCCTGCGCGAAGTCCTTTGCGCAGGCCACCGGCGTGGGATGTCTGGTGCTCAACACCGATGGGGAAATTTTGTTTGAACAGCGGGTCACCGACGCCCGCTGCGACTTCTGCCACCGCCTGGGCGAGATCACCGGGCAGTCGCCGGCGTGCGGCCAGGTGCACCTCTACGGCTGTTATCAGGCCGACCGCTTCGGCGGGCAGTACCTCTATTACTGTTGCACCGGCATGGCCCACTTTGCCTCGCCCATCACGGTGGACGGGCAGTTCGCGGGCGGGTTGGTGGGCGGTCCGCTGCTCATCACCGACAAGGAGGACTACATCGTACACGACGTGTTGGAGAGGAACAGGCTGGACCCTTCGCTGTTTGAGGAGTTTCAGGAGTTGCTGTCCTGTTTTGTGCCGGCCTCTCCCGAGCGCACGCGCCATCTGTCCGACCTGTTGGCCTGCGCGGCCCGGGATGTGTCGGCCCGGCTGACCGGGGAGCGCCGGGACGCCGTGGAGGCCCGGCGGCAGGAGGCGGACATCCACTCGGCGATCCGGCATTTCCAAAAACAGAAGGACGGCGCCTATTTTTACCCGCTGGAGACGGAGCGGGAGCTGCTCGCGGCGCTCTCCTCCGGCGACAGAAACACCGCCCGGCGGCTGCTCAGCGACCTGCTGGGTCACATCCGCCTTTCCGCGGGCGACCGGCTGGAGACCGTCCGGGCGCGGGTGCTGGAGCTCCTCGTGCTGCTCTCCCGCGCGGCGATGACCGGCGGCGCCGACAGCGAGCAGGTGTTCTTTCTCAACGACCGCTACCTCTCCGAGATCGACAACCTGCACTCCGCGGAGGAACTGTCGCTGTGGCTGGCGCGCATCATGACGCGGTTTTTGCGCTACGTGTTCGACATGACGGACATCAAGCACAAGGACATGATGTTCAAGGCGGCCGACTACATCAAGAAGCACTACATCCAAAAGCTGACGCTGGAGGATGTGGCCGGCGAGGTGTATCTCTCGCCCTCCTACTTCAGCAAGGTGTTCAAAGAGACGATGGGCATCTCGTTCAACGCGTATTTGAACCGGCTGCGCATCGAGAAGAGCAAGCTGTTGCTGCTGTCGGAGACGGAGTCCATCACGGACATCTGCGAGCGCCTCGGTTTTGAGGACCAGAGTTATTTCACCAAGGTGTTCAAAAAATACGCGGGCATGACGCCCGCCCGCTACCGCGCCCTGCGCGGCCTCACGGAAGGCGACCGCGGCAAAGCCGGTTGAAAGAAAGTTGGCCAAAAGATAGAACGAACGTTTGCATTTTCGAACCACTTATGATACGATAGACAAAAGGCAAAGCAAGGCGTTGCGAATAGTTACTAGCAAATAGTTACTGGTTGTTAGTGAACGGCTACTAGTTACTAGTAACTATTTACTAGTAACTACAGAGGGGGTTGTGGATCATGCGCCGTTCGGACAGCAAACAGAGCGAGATCTATCAGTTCATCCTCACCGCCACCGCGCGGCAGGGGTATCCGCCCTCCGTGCGCGAGATCGGCGCGGCCGTCGGGCTGCGTTCGCCCTCCACGGTCCACGGGTACTTAAAGCGCCTGCACGAGGCCGGGCGCATCGTCCGGGACGAGCGCAAGACCCGCGCCATCTGCGTGCCGGAAACCGTCCCGGGGGTGCCCATCCTCGGCGAGGTGACGGCCGGGCGGCCCATCTTGGCGTACGAGCAGGATCTGGGGACATTGCCCTACGACCCGGGCGACGGGGGCGAGTTCTTCGCGCTGTGCGTGAGCGGCGACTCCATGGTGGGGGCCGGTATTTTAGACGGCGACTACGTGGTGGTGCGCCGGCAGGCCACCGCCCGCACGGGGGAGATTGTCGTGGCGCTCCTCGGCGACGAGGCGACCGTCAAGCGGCTGGAGATCGCCGCCGGCGCGGTGCGGCTGCTGCCGGAAAACCCGGACTACGAGCCGATCGACGGCTCCGACTGCACCCTTTTGGGCCGCGTGACCGCGGTGGTCCGTCAGTTTTGAGAGTGAACACGCCTGCGAGCGATGAGATTTGCAGATACAACCCGTACAGCTTCGGTAGGGACGGCTCGAAGAGCCTCCGCGGCGGTTTCGGAGAAACCGCCCTACCGGTAAGGTAGGGATCGGGCATAAGAACTGTTCAACAGTTCCTGACAGACATGTTGGCATCTTTGGGAGAGAGGAGGGGCTTTGTGAGACGGCGATGTACGGCGGCCGTGTTGTTGACGGCGCTGTTTTGCAGTTTTGTGGTGGCCTGGGGGAGCGCCGGTTCGGCGTCCGATCCGGCGATTACGCTGAGCTATCTGGAAAAAATATTCTTCCCCATGCTCAGCAAGCAGGTGAGCGACAGGGCCGAGGCCGTTTGGAAGCCTCTTTTTGACGGCGCCGTGAAAAAGCTGGAGACGCAGACCGCCGATGTGCGGCCTAAGGACCGGACGGAGGTTGTAAACGCCCTGGCCGAAGAATATCTTGAGAAGACCGCCGGCGTGCGCTACGGCTTTGCCGCGCATCTCACGCCGGTCGCCTGCCGCAAGGGGGATGTCCTGACGGGCAGCGTGGGGACGGGTTTTGTCCTGCAAACCGGCGACGCGCAGGTGAGCGGGCCGGCCGGCGGGTCGGTCGTCAACATTTCCGCCGGGCGGACGCTGGCGCCGGGGGCCGCGGTGCCCGTGGGGCAGCGGCTGCTGGTCACGGACCGGGCGGGCACGGGGATCCGGATTGTGAGTGACACCGCCGCCGTGGCGGTGGACGGGCACTATTCGCTGACGCCCGCGTACCAGCCCCAGTACACCGATCTGGCCGACGCGCTGTACGCGATGAAGCTCTTCCTCGGGACCCCGACGGGCTACCACTTGGAGCGGGCGCCCAGCCGGTTGGAGGCGCTCGTGATGATGATCCGCCTGCTGGGGGAGGAGAGTGCGGCGTTGGCCTACCAGGAGGGCGCCGGCCCCTTCCGCGACGTACCGGACTGGGGGCGCCCCTACGTGGGGTATGCGTACAGCCGCGGCTACACCGCCGGCACCTCTTTAGAGAAGGGGCTCTTCTCGCCGGACCGCTCGGTGACGCCGGAGCAGTACATGACCTTTTTGCTGCGCGCGTTGGGGTACAGCGACCAGCCGGCCGGCGACTTTGTCTGGGAGCGCGCCCTCGACTTCGCCGTCGAGACGTCGATCGTCTCGGCCGCCGAGGCCGCCATGGTGCGCGTCCCCTTCTACCGCGACCAGGTGGTGTATCTCTCCTACTACGCGCTGTCCGCGCGCATGAAGGGCGCCGGCGTCACATTGCTGACCCGTCTGATTGAAAACAAAGCGGTCGACGCCGCGGCGGCCTCCTCGGCCATGGCCGCCATCGGCAGAACACGCCCGTGACGGGATCCCGATCTGTACGCAAGACGGAATCCGCAAAACGTCTTGCTTTTTCTTTTGTCTGGATGTATAATACGGGAAAGTGACGGGAGAATCAGTGTTATAACAAAGATAAATCCGAGGCAGATGATTCTTATGGCGATTGTAACAGAAACACAGGTAATCAAGGTTCTGCAGCAGGTGAATCCGTGGTGGCGCAACCCCGCCGAAATCAAGACAAGAGCGAAGCCACAAAAGCGCGTCGCGTACCATGAGGCGATCAAAACCGTCATGCACAAGAGCATCCGGCGCTTTGCCGTCCTGTCTGGCCCCAGGCGCGTTGGGAAGACGACAATTCTGTATCAGATGATTGACAAGCTGA
>JAITDM010000117.1 GCA_031282535.1 Oscillospiraceae bacterium | reverse complement strand
TCCTGTAACCGCGTTTTTCTATCCGCTTCAGGTCTTTTTGAAACCGTGCGGTCGGTTTAACTGTGTACATCGGACAGCAGATCCTCCATCATTTGCTCCACATCCGTGTACGCTTTGCCCAAGGATGGGTCGGCTTTCATCCGACGCACTTCCTCAATGGCGGCGCGAGTTTCGGCGTTGGGCGTCTCGTCCCGCAGGTCAAACGGCAGCCCACCTACGTTGCGGGATTGGTAGAGAAAGACGTTGATGGCGTCCGTCAGGCTCATGCCGTAGCGGGCATAGATGTTCTCGACCTCCGCCTTGATCGCAGGGTCGATGCGGATATACATGCTTGATGTTTTGGCCATGAAGAAACACCTCCGTGCTATTTGATAGAACAATTATATCACACTACGCGTACAAATGCAATACTTTGTTGTGGAACTTGTGTAGCGGGTTGTGGCACAACTTCCATGGCGGAGCAATATTGTTTAAATTTGAAAATGAGGTGTCGTTATGTTAAACGAAACAATCCAGACGATTATGAGACGCTATTCCTGCCGGGCGTTTACGGACAAGATGCCGTCTGACGAGGATTTGCGGACAATCGCACAAGCCGCTTTGGCTGCGCCCAGCGGAAACAATCGGCAGCTTTTTCGCGTCATTGTCGTAAAAAATAAGTCCATCATCGACGAGATGGACGATGAAGGCATGAAAGTCCTTGCCATGATGCCGGACAAATCCATGTATGAACGCATTGTGGCCCGTGGCGGGCAATTGTTTTACGGCGCGCCTTGCATGATCGTCATTCCAATAAAACAGGTGGTTCCGGTTGGAGCGGAGATGTTTGACTGCGCCATTGTCGCGGAAAACATCGCGCTGGCGGCCACGTCTATGGGGATTGACAATGTAATTTGCGGGCTCGTCACATTGTCGTTTGCCAGAGCCAAAGGCAAGGAATTCGGCAAGCGCCTTGGATTCCCGCCGGGGTATGGCATAGGGCTTGGCGTATTGCTGGGCTATGCCAAAGAAGCGGGAACCAAGCCGCATGAGCTGGATTTAAGCAAAATCAGCTTTGTGGAATGACCAAGAGCAACCTCCTCACGGCCCGGATCCGGGGAAAATCTCCTCCCCGCCGAAATGTAAGTAGCTCTCCGGTACGCTGCCGACGAGGATGGTCTCGGCGATGTTCACCTGGGCCTCTACGCGGGTCTCCTCCTGCACGCCGGGCAGCAGGACGCCAATCGTCACGTCGATGCGCATGATGATCTGATGGCGCGTCTGGTTGATGCCGGCCGAGGTGAAGCCGCTCAGAAAACCGGACTCCACCATGCCCACGGGGACAATCCGTACCGGGATCGACGGGCCGCGCCCCGAGAGCAGATCGCCGTTTATGATGTTGCCGAGCGGAATCGAAAGCTCCTCCGTGTCGGTGCTCCGCAGCCGGTCGAGAACCCGCTGCGTGACGGCGGCCTTGAGACGGTTGACCTTGACCATGTCCGTCTTGAGCGCCGTGATCTGCCCCGTCAAGTCTTTTTCAAAATAGACGAGATCGCCGTATTGCAGATTTTCCGCGCTGACAATGTCGTCCACCGCGCGGTTGATCTCGCCGGTGGCCAGCGTGTGTACCCGCGACAGCGCCATCTGGGCGGCGTAGGGGCGGATCTTGGCCTCGGCCCAGATGAAGAGGGCGACGAGTGCCGCCAGCCCCAGCGCCGCCAGGCGGAGCGCGCGCCGCCGGGGCGGGACGGGCGGACGGGCGCGGCGCCGGAAACGCAGCGGACGCCCCCAAAATGCGGCCATGACGCCACCCCTCTTTCTCTCCCCGCCCTCGGGTGATGTAAAATGTGTCAAGGTATACGTCCCCTTGACACGCTCGGGTGATATACCATTGTATGTGCCCGGCGGCGGCGGTTTGACATGATTTTACTTGACAAGGACTCCGGCCTGCCTGTATTCTGTATCTTGTATATGTGATCCAATGGGGCGGCGGCTTCGCCCGGCGGGCAGCCGGGGGCGGCGTCCGCCGTTTTGTCCGGGGTGCTGAGTATGAATGGCGCGCGCATGATTGTGGATACGCTGATCGAAGAAGGTGTGGAGGTGCTGTTTGGATATCCAGGCGGCGCCGTATTGCCGATCTATGACGCGCTCTATGAGAGACGGGAGACGATCACCCACATTCTCACCTGCCACGAACAGGGCGCGGCCCACGCCGCCGACGGCTACGCCCGCGCGGCCCGGCGGCCCGGCGTGGTGCTGGCCACCTCCGGCCCGGGCGCGACCAACCTGGTTACCGGCATCGCCGCGGCCTATATGGACTCCACACCGCTCGTCGCCCTGACCGGGAACGTGCCGCTCGCCCTGCTCGGCCGCGACAGCTTCCAGGAAGTGGACATCGCCGGCGTCACGATGCCCATCACCAAGTACAACTATATTGTCAAGAGCCCGGGCGAGATCCGGGCCAGCGTGCGGGACGCCTTTGCCATCGCACAGTCCGGGCGGCCCGGACCGGTGCTCGTGGACATCCCGCGCGACATCGCCGAAGCCCCCTGCGGGGCGCAGCGCGAAAAACGGCACAGCCCCTGCGTCCCCGTCCCCTCCGAACGCGAGATGGACGCGTTCGCCCGCGCGCTGGCCCGTGCGCGGCGGCCCGTGCTGCTGATCGGCGGCGGCGTCGTGGCGGACGGCGCGGGCGTCACCGCCGCGATGCTGGCCGAACGGCTGGGCGCTCCGGTGTGCGCGACGCTGATGGGCCTGGGTGCGCTCCCTTGGGACCACCCGCTCTTTTTGGGCATGCTGGGGCGCCACGGGCTGCCGGAGGCCAACCGGGCCGTCGAGGCGTGCGATCTGCTGCTGGCGATCGGCACCCGCTTTACCGAGCGGGCGGCGGAGGACAGGCGGCAGTTTGCCGGGCAGGCGCAGATCTTCCACATCGACATCGACCCGGCGGAGGTCAACAAGAACATCCCGGCCGACGCCGCGCTCTGCGGACGGGCGGGGGCGGTGATGGAGGGGCTGCTCGCGCGGCTGCCGGCGCCGCCGCGGGAACCGTGGGGGGCGGCCTTTACGCCGTTCGCCCGGCGGGCGTTCCCGGAACCCGGCACGCCGCACGCGCTGATCCACACCCTCTGGCGCCTCCGGACGCCGGGCATGACCGTGGTCACGGACGTGGGCCAGCACCAGATGTGGACGGCGCAGACATACGGCTTTTCGCGGCCGGGCGAGCTGATTACCTCGGGCGGACTCGGGGCCATGGGGTTCGGCCTCGGCGCCGCCGTCGGCGTCGCGCTGGCCCGGCCGGGGCGGCGCGTGGCGCTGGTCACGGGCGACGCGAGCCTGCATATGAACATGGCGGAGCTGGCCACGGCCGTAGCGCTGGCCCTTCCGATCTCGGTCTTTGTGCTGGACAACGCCGGGCTGGGGCTGGTGCGTCAGCTCCAGGACGAACAGTGCGGCGGCCGCCGTTTCGCGGTGACGCCCGGCCTGCGCACCGACTGGGTCCGCCTCGCCGAGGCGATGGGCGCGCGCGGGCTGTCCCTGGCCGGGCAGTCCCCGGAGAGGGTCGTCCGGGAGGCCCTCACAACCGAGGGGCCCTGCCTGACGCACTGCCCGGTGGACCCCGCCTGTAACGCTTAGGAACTGTCAAACATATTCCGAATGTCAATCCAAACGTATTCGCGGCGGGACGCCGAAGGCGGCGTCCCCTACGACGCTGGTAAATCGTAACGCTTAGACGATGATAACACCGCCCATGGCGGCGGTATGAGGAGACGCGCCTGTATGACAGATCGTTTTGTCCTGTCCGTGCTTGTCAACAACCAATTCGGCGTCTTGGCCCGCATCGCCGGCCTCTTTGCCCGGCGGGGCTACAACATCGACGCGCTGACGGTGGCCGAGACGGAGAACCCGGCCTTTTCCCGCATGACCGTCGTGGTGGGCGGAGACGACTATGTATTGGAACAAATTGTAAAACAGCTCATGAAGCAGGTGGATGTGCGCAGCGTGGAACGGCTCACACAGAAGGACGCCATCTTTCGGGAGCTGCTGCTCGTGAAGGTGGAGAGCGCCCCGGAGACGCGGCAGGACATTCTGGCGCTGGTGGGACTCTTTGACGCCCGGGTGACCGATTGGAGCGAGCACGCGCTGACCATCGAACTCACCGACCAGCCGGACATCATCACGGCCCTCATCGACCGCTTGCGGGTCCACCCCATTTTGGAGATCTGCCGCACAGGGCTGACGGCGATCCCGCGGGGGGACGCCGCCGGCGTGCCGCCGGTATCCGGGGCGTAGGGCGGATGAACAAGTATGGTAGTCCCTTGTCGCCGCGAAGCGGCAACAGAAAGCAAGAATTTGGGTTGTGGGTTGCACCTGCAACCCACGTTAGGGGAATATGATGAGAGAGATCAAGATCTTCGACACGACGCTGCGCGACGGGGAACAGGCCCCGGGGTATTCGATGGACATACAGGAGAAGCTGGAGGTGGCCCGCCAGCTGGAACGGCTACGGGTGGATGTGATCGAGGCCGGATTTGCCGTCGCCTCGCCGGGCGACCTCGCCTCCGTCCAGACGATCGCGCGGGCGGTGAAGGAGGCCCGCGTGTGCAGCCTGGCCCGCGCGCTGCCGCGGGACATCGACGCGGCCTACGAGAGCGTGCGCGGCGCGGCGGCGCCCCGGATCCATGTCTTTTTGGCCACCTCGCCGATCCACATGCAGTACAAGCTGCGCATGACGCCGGAAAATGTGCTGGAGCAGACGGCCGCGATGGTCGCCTACGCCAAAAAATACTGCGACGACGTCCAGTTTTCGGCCGAGGACGCCACCCGCTCCGATTTGGACTTTTTGGTCCGGGTCTGCGAGGAGGCGATCCGGGCCGGCGCGCTCACGATCAATTTGCCGGACACGGTCGGGTACGCCTACCCCAGCGAGATGCAGGAGATGATCGCCTATGTGGCGGCGCATGCCAAGGGGATCGAGAAGGTGACGCTCTCGGTGCACTGCCACGACGATCTGGGGCTTGCCACCTCCAATTCGCTGGCTGGCGTGCTGGGCGGCGCGGCGCAGGTCGAGTGTACGGTGAACGGCATCGGCGAGCGGGCCGGCAATGCGTCGCTGGAGGAGATCGTCATGGCGCTGCACACCCGCCGGTCCTATTTCCAGGCCCGGTGCCTCGTCGATACACAGCAGATTTACCGCACCAGCCGCCTGCTGCAGTCGGTGTCCGGCGTCCCGGTGCCGCCGAACAAGGCCGTGGTCGGCGCCAACGCCTTCGCGCACGAGTCCGGCATCCACCAGCACGGCGTGATGGCGGAGCGCACCACCTATGAGATCATGACGCCGGCCTCCGTGGGGCTGCCGCAGAACAAGATGGTGCTGGGCAAGCACTCGGGCCGCCACGCCTTTGAGGAACGTCTGCACGCCCTCGGATTCGACCTGATGCCCGAAGATATGCAGGCGGCGTTCGAGCGGTTCAAAGTCCTGGCCGACAAGAAAAAATTCATCCAGGACGCCGATCTGGAGGCCCTGGTCGAGCGCCGGGAGGACACGCTGCCCGGTATGATCTCGCTCGAGAGCTTCGTCATCAACGCGGGCAGCGTGATCGACGGCACGGCCATCATCAAGCTGCGCATGGGGGACAAAGTGGTACAGCGCGTGGCGATGGGCGACGGGCCGGTCGACGCCTCTTTCAAGGCCATCAACGAGATCGTGGGCGAAGAGTTCTCGCTGGAGAGCTACCAGCTCGGCGCCGTCACCGAGGGCGGCGACGCGATGGGGGAGTGCGTGCTGCGGCTGAGCCTGCGCGGGCGCTCCGTCTCCGGCCGGGGCGTCTCCACCGACATCATCGAGGCCACCATCAGGTCGTATATCCACGCCGTGAACAAATTGATGGTCTGAGGCGGAGGGCGGCCTATGAATGAGAAGATCACGATTCTGGACACCACGCTGCGGGACGGCGCCCAGGCGCCCGGCGTCTCTTTTTCGGTGACGGACAAGATCGACGTCGTACGCACCCTCGACGAGCTGGGCGTGGATTACATCGAGGCCGGGAACCCCGCCTCGAACCCCAAGGATGTGGATTTTTACGCCCGGATGCGCGGCCGGACGCTCCGGCACGCGCGGCTGGCCGCCTTTGGCGCCACCCGGCGCAAACACATGACGGCGGCGCGCGACGACCGCCTGGCCGCCCTGCTCGCGGCGGAGACGCCTGTCGTCGTCATATTTGGAAAAACTTGGAAATTGCACCTCTCGGCCGTGCTGGGCTGTTCGGAGGCGGAGAACCTCGCGATGATCGCGGACACGGTGTCGTTTTTGAAGGCGCGGGGCCGCGAGGTGATCTACGACGCCGAGCACTTTTTCGACGGCTACCGCGACGATCCGGACTATGCGATGGAGACGCTGCACGCCGCGCGCCGGGCCGGCGCGGACACGCTGGTGCTCTGCGACACGAACGGCGGCGCGTTCCCGGGCGACGTGGCCCGGATCACGGCGGCGGCGGCGGCCGGGCTGGATGTGCCGCCCGGCATCCACTGCCACAACGACGGCGGCATGGCGGTCGCTTCGTCCCTGATGGCCGTGCAGGCGGGGGCCAGGCATGTGCAGGGCACGATCAACGGCATCGGCGAGCGGTGCGGCAATGCGTCGCTGGCCTGCTTGGTGGCCAATTTGCAGGGCAAGGGCGGCTACCGCTGTCTGCCGGAGCTGGCCCGGCTCACGCACGCCGCCCGCCAGAT
>JAITDM010000228.1 GCA_031282535.1 Oscillospiraceae bacterium | reverse complement strand
ATCCGGTATCCAGCCTGCCGCCGCTGGGATGATCTTGCTGGATGGGCAAAAATACAATCCTGGCACTGTCTACAACGCGGTCGGCAACGCCTTGACGTTTAAAAACTGCCGTTTCACCGTGGAAGACCCACAGAAGATCATCGTATCCACCGTGAGATATGCGCACGACAACACAGTGTCGTTTGAAGACTGTCTGTTTATCAGCCACGACGACGCGCGTTTCTGGTATGCCGACAACGTTACGTACAATGGATACAACACCGCCGTCGACAACCAGGTGTCCGTCGACGGCACGAACCAGACCCCCATCACAACGCTGAACTGACCTGCGCAACACACTGACAAACACGCATCCCCCGGCGGGTGCGGTTGTGCCCGCCGGGGGACATGACGTCCCCCGTGCGACCGGCGGGGACCGGCGACTCTGTTAAGAAGAGGACGCAGTATGAGGAAGAAAAAAAAGACCAAACATCCACTGGTGACAAGCGGACTGACGCTGCTGTTCGTCCTGGCCCTCTTCACGGGGATCACACTGGCATGGTTCACCTCGGTGCTCCCCGGGGATACCATCGCACAGATGGGCCATCTGCGCGTTCAGGTTCTGGGGTACGACGCCGAAGGACAGCCGCTTGGCGGGACCGATCAGGTGACCAACGACCTCGGTGTCTCCGACCTCCCGCTCATCACAGAGAACGGCTTCGAGCCGGGCCGGTGGGGCACCAAGTACATCAAGGTCACAAACCTCGGGTCGCTGGATCTCAAGTTCGCCCTCGGTCTCCGCTTTTCCGTGGCGGGCGAGGTCAATCTGTGGGAGACCCTGCGCTATCGGCTGACCCCGGTGGACAGAAATGACATCAGCGACCTGCCGGCCAACCTGACGCCGGCGCCGCCGACCATACCGCCTGCGTGGCAGGTCTTTCCGAAAGACCCGGCGATCGGCAGCCAGGTGCTCCGCACCGCCGTGCCCGGAGGCGGGTGGCCGCAGTTTGCCAATGAACCAAATGAGATCATCTATCGGCTGGACTATATGATGTGCCCGGGCAGCGGGAACTCGTACCAGGGTGTGATGATCAAAGCCGATCTCGCGGTGACCGCCATCCAGGCCATCGCCGACGAGGACCCCGACGCGCTCGCGTGAGTGTATCACATTGGCATGGATCTCTCCCTCTCCGCCGGCAGGAGAGGGGGATTCCAAAGGGCACGGCGGTCCGCGCCTTTTGGAGTCTCTATATAAATTAGGAGAAGAACATGAAAAAAGTATTTTCCACGGTGCGCAGGGTGCTTGTGCTCCTGCTGACGGTGTTTTCCTGCACCATGCTGGTGCTGGCCGCTCTGTCGGCCGTCGGTCTGAATCGGGAGACGGGGGCGTTCGGGTTTCAGTTTTACACCGTGCTCTCCGACTCGATGACAGGCGTCTTCGACGCCGGCGACATCGTCGTCTCGCAGACGGTGGACCCCGGGACGCTGCGCGAAGGCGATATCATCACGTTCCGGTCTGTCGACCCGCAGTTTTACGGCCTGGTGGTGACGCACAAGATCTCGGCGCTCACGGCCACCGACACGGGCGCGCTCGCCTTTGACACTTACGGCATCGCGAGCGAATCGCCCGACGAGACGCCGGCGCCCGCCGCCAACGTGCTCGGCGCCTACCGGTTCCGGATCCCCAAGGCCGGGTATCTCGTCGACTATTTCCACACCCCCGCGGGGTACGCCACGCTCGTGCTGCTGCCGTTTCTGCTGATCATCCTCCTGATGGGCGCGCACTTCCTCGGTCTGCTGCGCGCCTACCGGGCGGAGCGCCGCGAGGCGTACGACGAACAGGAGCGGGTCCTGGAGACCGAGCGGGAGAAGGCTGCCCAAGCGCTGGAAGAACTGGCCCGCGTCCGGGCCAAGATGCAGGAGCTCGGTCTTCCTCTCGAAGCGGAGACGGAGGCCAAGTGGCTCCCGCCGTGCGGCTCTGAGGAGGCGCCGCCGGACGCGCCGGCGGCGGGCGCACAGCCCGTGACCCAGACGTAAGGAACTGACAAAACGCAAGGAACCGTCCAAGCGGCGCAGGCGCCGCCGGACGCGCGCGCGGCGCGCGGACATTCAGCGAAGAAGGTGGGTACCCATGTACGAAGATCGAAAACATCGCGTTTCCGGGTTGCTCGGCGGCTGGCGTGGCCGGCTCGTCCGTGGGTCCGCGCTGCTGGCCGCCGCACTGTGCCTCTATCACCTCTCGGCACTGGCCGCGATCTCAACCAGCGTGACGATCAGCAACAACATCATCCGCGCCCTCGCCTATGACGCCCGTCTTTCGTGGCAGCAGAAAGGTGAAGCGGACTGGACTGTCCTCACGAATGACAACGGAAATGGTGAGATTTCCGGTCAGATCTCCGTGACGTTTGCGTCACCCAACAGGCGCTCCATGCCGATCCCGTCTCCTGCGCGGGCGCCCATGCAGGAGACGGTCTAAACGCCGGATTCCCAGATCGATCCGGAGATCGAGACCGCACCGGAGGCACCGGAGAATGACGAGGCCCAAGGATCGCCGGAAGATTCGCAGGATATCCAGGATATCCCAGACGACCAGGACGGCGACGCGGAGGAGGAAGAATCCGCGCCGGCGCAGGACGATTCGGAGACCGGGGAGGAGCAGGCGGAGCAAACGCAGGCAGGGGAGAGCGCCGACACCCAGGAGGCGTCGGAAAGTGAGACCCAGATGGAGCCGAACGAAGCCCCTCCCATGCGGTTTGGCCCGCAGGGCCTCGAATATGAGGTTGTTTTCTCCGTCAAGATTGAAAACGGCGGACGGGCCGATGTGCCGTTTCGGTATTCACTGCGGTTGGATGATCTGCCGGACGATGTGGAAATTGTCAGCATAAAGACGGGGAACAACGAGGAACTCACAGCGGTCACCTCAGATGGCAAATATGTTCTGGTCAAAGACCAGGACATTATCCCAGAGACCAAGCACACCTACGAAGTGACGCTCCGAAGTACAATGACAAAAACAATAGATTTGAGCTTCGTGTTAGAACATGGTTTCCTCCCTGTCCAGCAAGATGGCAAATGGGTCGGAGACGCCCAAGGAAACCCCTAAAACACCGCGCTGGATATTTCTTCCAACCGTTGAACACATACCCGATACCTACTATATCTGCCGGACGGCTCGGAGAGCCGTCCCTACCGAAGTTGCGCGGATTGTATCTGCAAATCTCATCGCTTACCCGATACCTACTATACGCCGGTAGGGCGGTTTCTCCGAAACCGCCGCCCGCGGACGGCTCTTCGATCTGTCCCTACCGAAGTTACGTGGATTGTATCTGCAAATCTCATCGCTTGCACCCGATATACTATGCGCCGGTAGGGCGGTTTCTCCGAAACCGCCGCCCGCGGATGGCTCTTCGATCCGTTCCTACCGAAGTTACGTGGATTGTATCTGCAAATCTCATCGCTCGTAAACATAACAAGGCCCTCGGTCCCGTCTCCAGAGAG
>JAITDM010000206.1 GCA_031282535.1 Oscillospiraceae bacterium | reverse complement strand
GGCGTGGAGTTTATCATCCCCGTCTCCCGCGAGATGAAAAACCCCAGGCGCAACGTCCCGCTGGCCATGTGCCTCGCGCTGCTCGTGCTGCTTGTCATCCAGTCTGTTCTCGGCAGCGGCATGACGAACTATACCAGCACGGAGGAACTGCTGTCCGCCGAAATGCCGCATATCGCCTATGCGGAACACCTCCTCGGAGAAGGCGGGCGGATTTGGATGAGCATCGTGACGCTTCTCGCCGCCATCAGCACGATGAACACAATCCTGCCCACCGTGGGCAAGATCGTGTGCGGCATGTCCGACGAAGGCATGATGCCCCAGGTGTTCAGAAAAACAAACCGGCATGACGTGCCTTACATCGGCATGACATTCCTGGTCGTGTGCATTCTTCTCATGCTTTTGACAGGGTATGTCTACAACAGCGGGCTGATCAATATGATACTCGCGGGTTCGTGCTTCTGGCTGGCCAGCTATATCATGACGCACCTCAACGTGCTCGCGCTGCGCAGACGCTATCCGAACGCCATGCGCAACCGCAGCCTGATGCTGGGGGGCATCCCCCAGATCGTCGGCGTGCTCGGATGCGTGTATATGATTTGGAACATCTCCAGTGATATGGAGAGCCGACTTATGATCTATAAGCTGTTCGGCGTACTCTTCGCCGCGCTGGCGCTGTTCGCGATGATTTGGTGCAAATCTGTGCTGAAAGCCAAGCCGTTTAAACCGATATACATCGGCAAGATGAACATCGACAAGACCATTGAAACAAAGTCGTCCCTGTGAACAGGCAACCGGGTTCTTTCGTCCGCTTTTCCCCCGGGAAACGCGGCGGAGATATATTTTGAAAGGCAGAGGAGCGATCACAATGTCCGACACGAAAATCGATTTCCTGTACTTGAACGAGGAAGACACACTCAAGGCCGGCGTAACCGATATGAACGGATGCGTCGACTGCATGGAGGAGATGTTCAAAGTCCTCGGCCGCGGCGACTACAAAATGGCGGGGCAAAACGGCAACTCCCACGGGGCGATGGTCACATTCCCGGAAAATCCGCCGTTTCCGACCATGCCAAAGAACGGGCCGGACCGCCGCTTTATGGCCATGCCCGCGTACCTCGGCGGAGACTTCGACATCGCCGGCATGAAGTGGTACGGCTCCAACGCGGAGAACCGCAAGGAAGGCCTGCCCCGCTCCATCCTCATGGTCATGCTGAACGACAAGGATACGGGCGCGCCGCTGTGCCTCATGTCGGCGAACCTGCTGTCGGCCTACCGCACGGGCGCGGTTCCGGGCGTCGGAGCCAAATATCTCGCGCCGAAAAACAGCAAAGTCCTCGGCATCATCGGGCCGGGCGTCATGAGCAAGACATGCCTCGCCTCGCTCGTCTACGCCTGCCCGACGCTCGACACGATTCAAATTAAAGGGCGGGGCAGAGCCTCCATCGACAGCTTCGTCGCCTTCGCCAGCAACTACCCGCAGTTTAAAAAGGTGACTGTCGTCGACACCATGGAGCAGGCGTGCGAGGACGCCGACATTGTGGTGATGGGCACCTCGTCCACGATGGGCAGCGGGAGCTGCGATTACCCATTCCTGGAGGAGAAATGGCTGAAACCCGGTATGCTGCTGTCCGCGCCGGCGTGCGTCCGCGTGGACGACGAGTTTCTGGCGAAGCGCGCCCGCAAGGTTTTGGAGAATTACGGGCTGTACGAGTGCTGGGCGGAGGACTACGCCTACCCCGCGTTTGCGTCCGTCGGCATCATCGGCGTGCGGTACTTTGACCTCATGCACGACGGGCTCATCAAGCGTGAGGACATCATCGAACTCAGCGACGTGATTGACGGCAAGGTGCCGGCGCGGGAATACGACGGACAGATTGTCATCAATTCCGTCGGCGGCATGCCGGTCGAGGATTTGGCGTGGGGCAAGGCGGTTTGGCAAAACGCGCTGAAGCTGGGGCTTGGCGTCAACCTGAACCTATGGGATGCCCCGGCGCTGGCGTAGTAGGCTGCGGGCTGCAGGGGCAGCCCACGTGAGAACCTTGTCGCCGCGAGGCGGCGACAAAGAAACAAAAACTTGGGTTGCGGGCTGCGGATGCAGCCCACGTGAGATGGAGGGCGTATGAGACTGACGAATCATCCGATCCTCGGCGAAGCGGAGGCGCGGCGCGAGGTGACGTTTACCTTTGACGGCAGGGCGATGACAGGCTTCGAGGGCGAGCCTGTCGCCGCCGCGCTGAAAGCCGCCGGGGTCGTCGTCCACCGCTACACAAAAAAGAACCGCAGCCCGCGCGGCGTGTTCTGCGCCATAGGGCGCTGTACGGACTGCGTGATGACAGTCAACGGGCGCCCGAATGTCAGGACGTGCGTCACCCCGCTTGAGGACGGCATGGCTGTCGCGACACAATACGGCGCGGGGGAGGAAGCAAAGTGACGAGATACGACGTAATTGTCGTCGGCGCGGGGCCGGCCGGGCTGTCCGCCGCAGCCGAGGCCGCGGCGGCGGGGGCGCGTGTCGCCGTATTCGACGAGAACGCAAAGCCCGGCGGGCAGTTGTTTAAGCAAATCCACAAGTTCTTCGGCGCCAAAGAACACAAGGCGAAAATCCGCGGCGTCAACATCGGCGCAGAACTGCTCGCCGAGGCGGAAGGACTGGGCGTCACGGTGTTCCTGAACGCCCCCGTCATGGGCCTGTACAAGGACCGCGAGGTCCTCGTCCGCCACGCCGACGCCGTGCGGCGCTACAAGGGCGACGCGGTCGTCGTGGCGACGGGCGCGAGCGAAAACATGCTGACGTTCCCCGGCTGGACGCTGCCCGGCGTGACCGGCGCGGGCGCGGCGCAGACGATGATGAACATAAACCGCGTAAAGCCGGGGCACAGGGTCCTGATGCTCGGCAGCGGGAACGTCGGGCTTGTCGTGGGGTTCCAGCTCTTGCAGGCGGGGTGCGAGCTTGCGGCCGTCGTGGACGCAGCGCCGCGCGTCGGCGGCTACGGCGTACACGCGGCGAAGCTGGCGCGCACGGGCGTGCCGTTCTATCTGTCGCACACGGTCGTCCGCGCCGAGGGGACGGACAGGGTGACGGGCGTCGTCGTCGGCCAGGTGGACGACACATGGAACGTCATACCCGGAACGGAAAAACGGTTCGACGTCGACACGATTTGCATCGCCGTGGGGCTGTCGTCCTCGACGCAGCTTTTGAAAATGGCGGGGTGTGCGCTGCGCGACGACGGCGCGGGCTGGCTGCCCGTGTGCGCGGACGACGGCGAGACAAGCATGGCCCGCGTGTACGCCGCCGGGGACGTGAGCGGCATTGAGGAGGCAAGCTCCGCGATGATCGAGGGGCGCATCGCCGGCGCGGCGGCGGTCCGAAAGCTGGGCTTTGTTACGGAAGAGGCGCTGGCAGTGCGCATGGCGGAGTTGGAAAGCGCGCTGGAAAGCCTGCGCGGGGGCATGTTCGCGCCGGGGCGCCGGGGGAAAATCCCCGACAAAACCGACGAGGGGCTGCCCATCTCCGCGTCGCTGCTGTCGCGCGGGTATCTCGACGACGCGGAGGTCGACCAATACCCCGGTGTGAAAAAGACCGCCGGCATCCGCCCCGTGATCGAGTGCACGCAGAACATACCCTGCAACCCCTGCCGTGACGCCTGCCCCAAGGGCTGTATCAAGGTGGAGGGCGGCATCGTGTCCCTGCCGGTGTACGACGAAAAAGCCGGGTGCGCGGGGTGCGGGCTGTGCGTCGCCGCGTGTTCGGGCCAGTCGATCTTTCTGGTCGACGACGACACGGGCGGCGGCGCCGCCGAGGTGACGATCCCTTACGAGTTCCTCCCCCTGCCGGGAGAGGGCGAGCGCGGCGTCGCGCTGTCGCGTTCCGGCGCGGCGCTGTGCCCGGCGGAGGTCGTCGGCGTGAAGCAGTCCCCTGCGTATGACAAGACGGCGCTGGTTACGTTCAGGGTCCCGCAGGAGTTCGCCATGAAGGCGCGATTCTGGAGGAAGGAGGCGGTGGTGTGAGCGTGGACAGAACGCGCGATTTTGGCGGGTACGTCCCCGCGGCGGACGACGAGCTCGTGATATGCCGCTGCGAGGAGGTCACAAAGGGCGAGATTCGCCGCGCCGTGCGCGACGGCATGTTTAACGTACATGAGGTCCGGCGCTTCCTGCGGTGCGGCATGGGGCTGTGTCAGGGGCAGACGTGCGCGCGGCTTGTGCGCGCGGTCGTCGCGCGGGAGCTGGGTGTGCCGCCCAGCGCGCTCGCCGAAGCCACGGGGCGCGCCCCGGCGCGCCCGACGGAGATGTACGTATTCGCGAACGAGGAGGGTCTTGCATGAACACGTCCGACGTGATTGTCATCGGCGCGGGGGCCATCGGCAGCGCGACGGCGTACTATCTCGCGCGGCGCGGGCTGAAAGTCACCGTGCTCGAAAAGGACGGGTGCGTGGGCGTCGGCGGTTCGTCGCGGAATGGCGGCGGCGTCCGCCAGTCGGGGCGGCACCCGGCGGAGCTGCCGCTCGCGATGTACGGCGTAAAACACATGTGGCCGAACCTCTCGGAGGAGCTTGGCGTAGATGTTGAATATTACCAGAAGGGCAATCTGCGCCTCGGCAAGACAGAGGCGCACATGGGGATTCTGCGCGGGCTGACGGAAAGCTGCGTCGCGGGCGGGCTTGACATGCGGCTGATTGATTTCAAGGAGGCAAAGGAGATTTGCCCCTATCTCTCCGAGGAGATCGTCGGAGCGGGGTGGTGCCCCACCGACGGCCACGCCAATCCCATGCTCGTCACACTGGCGTACTACCGCGCGGCGCGGCAAAACGGGGTGCGGTACGTATCGGGCGCGGAGGTCACGGAACTGCGCAAGGTCCGCGGGCGCGTGTCCGAGGTTGTGACGGCAAACGGCGACGTCTACTCCGCCGGGCGCGTCGCGGTCACGGCCGGGTACGACAGCCGGAAAATACTGTCTTCCGTCGGGCTCGACGTCCCGATGTCGCCGCTTCTCATGGAGTGCATTGTCACCGAGGAGGCGCCGCACATGTTCTGGCAGATGCTCGGCACCGCGATGGCGGACTTCTACGGGCACCAGTCCAAACACGGCTCGTTCGTATTCGGTGGGACGCACGGGTACGAGGCCTACGCCGCCTATGACGGCGGCGCGCGCGGCGCATCCGTCGCTGTACCGAGTACATGCCGGGCCATCATCGGCTACTTTCCCGTTCTGCGGACGCTGAAAGTCGTGCGCTCGTGGGCGGGCTGGCTTGACGAATGCGTCGACCACATACCCGTCATGGACAATCCGGAGGAGACCCCCGGTCTGACCGTCGGCTGTGGTTTCTCCGGCCACGGCTTCGGCATCTCTCCCGTCGTGGGGACACTGCTCGCCGACCTTGTGGTCGGGGACGCGCCGCTGCTCGACGTGAGCAAGTTCAAATACGACAGGTTCAAAGCAAAGATTTGAGCCGCCGCGAGCGGTCTTCGATTGCGTGAACAGAAGGGAGGCGAAGGTTGTGGTGCCTTACAGGGCAATGATTACAGACCAGCCGGACATTCGCAAATACGGGATGTGTTACAGGCAGGACAGGGTCGCTTCGTTCGAGATTGCGTTGTTCTATTCGGTTTCGTTTGAGGCTGACCGCCGCGTAAAGCCCATTGCCATTGCCGACGTCTGCGCGGACGTCCTCTTCTATAAAAACGACCGGACAGGCGACGCGGGCGCGGAGATCGCCGGGCCTATCTCGGCGCCGTCTCTGGGTGGATTCTGTTTCCGCCCGGGATATCGGTATTTCTGTGTGCGTTTCCTTTCGGGGCATTCTCCGCTCATCGCGAAGGTGGCGCTGCCCGCGATGATTGACAAGTGCATACCACTTTCCGACGTCTGCCAGAGCGACAGCTTCATCCGGCATATCCTGTCAAAATGGGACTACCATTGGCAAATGGAAGCATTTATGGATGCATATTCAGATCTGTTCGAAAATGCGCAATTTTCTGAAAAGCAGGAGCTCTGCCAGTACATCGTCAATCGGTTTTCCGACGGCGAAGACGAGATCAACCTCGCCGTTCTCGAAAAGGAGACGGGCTATTCCCGACAATACATCAACAGAATTTTCCAGGAAAAGGTCGGTTTTTCGGTGATGAGATTCGGAAAGGTGCTCCGCGCGCACAATGTGCTGCAAAATCTGACGGATTTGCAGGGGCAGGCCGCTTTGGCGCGCGTCGCATACGATTTGGGCTTCTCCGACCAGTCGCACATGACGCGCGATTTTAAGAAATACATAGGCGTGACGCCGCTGCAGTTTCTGGCGTCATAATGCTGCATGCGCTTTTCTTCTAGCAAAACGGGCAGGGGACGGCGGGCGCGTGGGGACGACGGGCGCGTGGGGACGGCGGGCGCGTGGGGGACGGCGGGCGCACAATGTGCGCCCCTACAGATATTTTTCCAAAATGTTCTGCACCGAGGTGCCGCCGTCGCGGAGGACGCGTTTCAGGCCGAAGAGGGCGTCGGGGTCGCCGGGTTTCAGCTCGTTGACGCCGTAGGTGCAGGTCATGGTGCAGGCAAACCCCATGTCCCGGAGGATGTTTTCGAGACGGGCGGTGAAGATGCCGAACGGATACACAAACGCCTCCGGCCGGCGGCCGGTGACCGCAGATATCCGCTCCTGAAGCTCGCCCAGATCCGCCCGGACCGCCCGGTCGTAGTCCGCGTCGCTCTCGCCCTTGCGCTGCGCGCAGCCCGGACGGGACCCGGAGGGGACATGCATCCGGTAGGAGTGGTTTTCGATCTCAAAGACGCCGCGCGCCGCGAGAGACGCCATGTCGTCCCAGGTCACGTAGGAGAAGTTGGGATTCTGCGCGCCCTCCTGCACCGAGCGGTCGGAAAAAGCCCCCACCACGGCGAGGACGCCCCGCATGCCGTAGGCGGCGAGCAGGGGTTCGGCGTAGAACACATTGTTGTAGTGCCCGTCGTCAAAGGTCAGCATGACCGGCTTTTCCGGCAGCGCCGCCTCCCCGCGCGCGAAGGCCGTGAGGTCGGAGACCGTCACCGAGGTGAACCCCTGGGCCTGTAAGTAGGCGAGGTCGGCCTCAAGCTGCGCCGGCGTGATGATGTACGCGCTGCCGCGCGTCTCTTTGAGGACGCTGTGGTACATGACGACGGGCAGCCTCACGGCGCCCTCCGGCGTCGGCGAAGCCGCCGCGGCCGCGGCCACGGCCGCGGGTTCCTCAAAGGGGCGCGCGCGGTAAAATTCCTTCGTGGCCGAGTCGCGCCACACCTCGGAACGGTGCGCGTGGAGCAGTTTGGTGATCTCGTACACGTCCACCCAGTTCGACTCCGAATCCTCCGGCGGCGCGCCGTCGACGAGGAGCTGGAGCCCCCAGTGCAAGTGGTTTTCGCCCACGTTGTTCACGTCCTCCTGCGTGCTGTACCCCGTGCGCCCCACGTAGCCGATCACGTCCCCGGCGCGCACCAGGCGGCCCTTCTCCATGTCGGCGTGGTAGGGCCGGCCTTTGCGCATGTGGGCGTAATAATAGTACCGCCGGCCATCCAGACTGCGGATACCCAGCCGCCAGCCGCCGTATTGGTTCCAGCCGATCTCCGCGATCACCCCGGTCTCGATGCAGACGATGGGCGTGCCCACCTCGGTCATCATGTCGTGGCCGAGGTGCCGGCGCTCATAGCCGTAGGACCGGCTGCGGCCGAAATCGTTGTTGTGGCGGTAGGTGAAGCCGGCCGCGATGGGAGAGTACGCCTTGAGGCCGTACAGGTCCTCCCAGGCGGTCCCGTCCTCCGTCTCCGCGCCGAGCCGGAAGGAGCCGGCCAGACCGCCCAGTACGGCGGTGTAAAGATCCCGGTAGTCGGAAAAACGCGGGAGATCCGCGGTCAGCGCCTCGAGTGTCTCGCCGGCGCGCAGCCGGTCGCACAGGGTGTTCAGGTCTGTGTCTCGAAACTGGCTGAAATCCCCCCGGCAGCGGGCGGCCAGACAGGCCAGCAGGTCGATCCAATCGAGCGGGACCGCGCCCTCCGCGCCCGCCAGCACGGCGGCGTGCGCCTCCACGTCCGCCCGCAGCGCCTTTTCCAGCACACGGACCGGTACGTCAAACGACGGCGCCGCCGCGCGCGCCGGGACCGAGACGATCCGCGCCGGCGCCCCGGAGACAATCAGCGCGCCGGCCGCGAGCACGGCGAGCCCCCACCAAAGCACACGCGCCGGGACCCTCCGCGGGACAATCCGCACAGAAAACAACCCCCTTGCAGGGGCGGCGCTTGGCCGCCCGCAGAAAACATGACGGCGCCCAACGGGGGGCGCCGGGGCATTCGAGTGCCCTCTCTAGCGTACGCCCGGGGCGGGGAAAATAGTCCCGGGTTCCGTCCAGGGGCCTTGAAACCATCTTTTTTTCACATTTTCTCGGCAAGGCACACAGATTTCCCGATTTTTATCTTGACAGAAGCCACGAAAACCGATAGTCTTAAAGAAGTGATTTGTCCATGTTCTGCATGAGATATATCATACATCAACGAAAACCGCCGCCTATGCCCGGTCGCCCGTGCGGCATGAGACGATTTCATCCCTCCGGAGCGCCGTCCGGGCAAAGGCCCGGGCCGGTCTCCGATGCCGTATTTTGTGTTTGTTCTTAAAATATATGGTGCAGGGGCCGGCCCCGACGCGGCGCCGGGAGATCCCTCGAAGAGCCTAGAGACAGAACGGGCCCAATTGGGCGGACGACGGTTTCCGAATCACTGGAGGTGCGCACGAAGACGTGTGGGAGATTCTGATTCCCATCGTGGCCGCTCTCGTCGGAATCGCTGTTGGTTTTTTTGCCGGAATTTTGTACCGTAAAAATGTGGCGGAGAAAGAGATCGCGAGCGCCGAAGAGGAGGCGCGCAGGATCATCAACGATGCGATCAAAAGCGCCGAAGCGAAAAAGAGAGAGGCCCTGGTGGAGGCCAAAGAGGAGATTCATAGGAATCGTGTGGAGTATGACCGCGAGGTCAAGGAACGGCGGCAGGACCTGCAAAAACAGGAGCGCCGCCTGCAGCAAAAAGAGGAGTCCCTCGACCGCAAACACGAAAACATCGAAAAAAAGGAAGAGCAGCTCGCCCGCAAATTGCAGGATGCCGACGCCGTCCGCGAGGAGGCGGAGCGCCTGAAACGCAGCCAAATGGATGTGCTGGAAAAGATTTCCAGTTTTACCGCCGAGGAGGCCAAGCTCTATCTGATCAAGAGTCTCGAATCCGAGGTGACGCACGAGGCCGCCATGAAGATCAAGGAGATCGAGACGCGCTGCAAGGAAGAGGCGGACGGCAAGGCCCGCGAGTACATTTCGCAGGCCATTCAGCGCTGTGCCGCCGAGCATGTGATCGAGGCCACGGTCAGCGTGGTGCCCCTGCCAAACGACGAGATGAAGGGGCGCATCATCGGGCGCGAGGGCCGCAACATCCGCACACTGGAGACGCTCACGGGCGTCGACCTGATCATCGACGACACCCCGGAGGCCATCACGCTGTCCTCCTTCGACGCCGTGCGGCGCGAGGTGGCGCGGTTGTCGCTCGAGAAGCTCATCTCCGACGGGCGCATCCACCCCGCCCGCATCGAGGAGATGGTCGAGAAGGCCAAAAAAGAGGTGGAGATCACGATCAAGGCCGAGGGGGAGCGCGCCATCTTCGAGGCCGGCGTGCACGGCCTGCATCCGGAGCTCGTCCGCCTGCTGGGGCGGCTGCGTTACCGCACGAGCTACGGGCAAAACGTCCTGCTGCATTCACTGGAGGTCTCCCACATCGCCGGCACGCTGGCGGCCGAACTGGGCGTGGATGTAAACCTCGCCCGGCGCGCCGGGCTGCTCCACGACATCGGCAAGGCCATCGACCACGAGGTCGAGGGGTCCCATGTGACCATCGGCGTGGACCTGGCGCGCAAGTACAAGGAGAACCAGGACGTCATCCACGCCATCCACGCGCACCACGGCGACATCGACCCCAAGACCATCGTCGCCTGTTTGGTGCAGGCGGCCGACGCGGTGTCCGCCGCCCGGCCGGGTGCGCGGCGTGAAAATCTTGAGAACTACATCAAGCGGTTGGAGAAGCTGGAGGAGCTTGCGAACACCTTTGTCGGCGTGGACAAGAGCTTTGCCATTCAGGCCGGCCGCGAGATCCGCATCATGGTGAAACCCGAGAACGTCAGCGACGACCAGATGATTCTGCTGGCCCGCGACCTCGCGAAGAAGATCGAGGAGGACCTCGACTACCCGGGCCAGATCAAGGTACATGTGGTCCGCGAGACGCGGCACATCGAGTACGCGAAATAAGAGGATATATGGATCCGCGCAGCCGCCCGCCCGTCCGCTTGCCAGCGGAGGGCGGGCGCGTTACGCAGTGCTGAGTGCTGAGTTATGAGTGATGAGTGATAAAATTATGAATTATGAATTAAAACCGTCGTCTGTCCGGTTGGCGCTGGCCCCGATGGCGGGCGTCACGGACTTTGCCTTCCGGGCGGTGTGCCGCCGGCAGGCGCGCATCCTCACCTGCACCGAGATGGTGAGCGCGCGGGCTTTGACGTATGGAGACATGAAATCGCGCCGTCTGATGCGGCTTGGGGCGGACGAGCATCCGTCCGCCGTCCAGCTGTTCGGCAGCGACCCGGCCTGCATGGCCGAGGCCGCCGCCATCGTGGCGGAGAGCGTCCGGCCCGACCGCATCGACCTCAACATGGGTTGCCCGACGCCGAAGATTGTCGCCTCGGGCGACGGCTGCGCGCTGATGCGGGACCCGGAGAAGGCCGCCCGCATCATTGAGGCCTGCGTCCGCGCCGTGCGCCTGCCGGTGACGGTGAAGTGCCGCCGGGGCTGGGACAGGGGGCAGAGCAACGTCGTCGCGTTTGCCCGGGCGGCGGAGGCGGCGGGCGCGGCCGCCCTCTGCGTACACGGGCGCACGCGGGTGCAGCTCTACGCCGGGCGGGCCGACTGGGACGTCGTCCGCGAGGTGAAGCAGGCCGTGTCGATCCCGGTGGTCGTAAACGGGGACATCTTCTCCCCCGCCGACGCGGTCGCGGCGCTGCGCCGCACCGGAGCGGACGCGGCGATGATTGGGCGGGCCGCCTT
>JAITDM010000111.1 GCA_031282535.1 Oscillospiraceae bacterium | reverse complement strand
CTCTGGCGGGTCACCGAGAGTATTGTGTACACGCCCGAAGGGCGGTTTCGTAATCTCTTTGAGACCTCTGAATTCCGTACGCATTTGGCCCGTCTGTACGACTGGAAGGCGAAAGGACTGATCTCCGTACCCTGGAAGGAGGGGTTTCAGAATTTTGCGGCCGCGACGACATTAGTGCGAACAGATAAGATGTTCGAAGGGCCCTACACTTATGATATCGGCACAGGCACAGGCATTGCCATTGAGGCGGTATTTATCCCGGACATACGGCAGGCGCAGGTGGCGCCCTATTGGGGAGACTCCCAGAACGGCATCGCCGCCTGGTCACGCAATCAGACATACGCGTTTGACTTTTTAACCCGACTCTACACAGACCGTGACATAGCCAATCTGATTCAATATGGCATTGAAGAACAAGACTACACACTGGAAGACGGCGTCGCCGCATACCTGAAGAAGCCTGCCTGGCAGTGGATGCGGGAGAATTTCGTAAACAGCTTGCTGGCATACCCGCAGGCCACGGCGGCCCGGGACGGTCGAGACTATCAGGAACGGTACTATCAACTGTGTGAGCCATATGTCCCGGACGGATTTCGCTTCGACCCCACGCCCGTCGCCGAGGAACTGGCGGCTGTGCGGTCCGTCTATTACCGGGACCCGGACACATCGTCGTCGACCCCGACTCAACAGATTGAGACGCTGACGTCTCTGACATCTGCCTCGTGGGAAAGGGACATGGAACATATATCCAAACAACTGAAGGAGGCCGGAATCGATGTGGTAATTGCTGAGGCTGAACGGCAGTTGGCGGCGTGGAGGCAGCGGAATGAGACATAGAAAACGTGTATTTTTTCTGGCTGCGACGGCTCTGCTGGTGCTGGCGGCCGGTGCGGCTGTATTGATATTCCCGCATGCCGGACCAGCCTCTCCGAGCCCGGTGGGGCGGTTCTATGACCAATCCCTTGGCCTTATGGTTTTTGGTAGCGAGGATGGGCTTTACTACATAGGCGGGAGCGGATTTCTTTACTACTACGACTACCAGGCGGGCGAAAACGTCGTGGTCTGCCACAAGCCGAACTGCACGCACGACGAGTGGGACGACGACACGCCGGACGAGCAGCGTTGTGACGCTTACTTGCATGGGAGGGGGATCGATGTCAACAGCGCCGGATTTGTCCTGGATGGGCAATTGTATATTTTGGGACAAAATCCGGTTGAGCACACACTGACCCTGCTACGCTGTTCTCTGGACCTCAGCCGGCAGCAGCAAGTAGTGAAGCTACCGGACATTGATCACGTTGACTCTTTTTGGATTCAAGACGGTTCGCTCTATACCGCAGGTACGACGTTTATTTTGGAAAAGGACGAAAACGGTTTTGACGTTATCTCAGGGCTCACCGAATCTTGGCTTTACACCCTGGATCTGGAGACCGGCGCGGTGACGGAACTGACCGAACGAAAGAAAAACTGGAATTCCGGGCTGGTCATGGCCGGGCAAGCCGGGGACGCGCTCTATTTTGCCTACGGATATTTTGCCGAGAAATTTGATGGAACCAACTATGCCGAGGCCGGAGAGCGGACGGAATACTACGCCTATCATTTGACAGATGGGCGCTGGGAACAGATTCCGACGCGGGAGGATCAAATATTTTTTCCATATGGATACGCAGTGGGCGACACGCTGGTGGGGCTTCCATGCACGGCAGAGAGTATTGCGAGCGGCCGCACATTTGTGCAGTGTGAGATGCTGCTTTGGCAGCCGGACACAGGCTGGAGACAAGGCGCGGAGACCCGAGCGATAGAATCGAGCGTACGCTTCCTCGGCAGCAAGATGTTTTACAAGGTGGAAGAGGCGTCCGGCGCGCGCTACTATGTGTACGACATAGAGACAGACCGCGTCGAGCCGCTGGACACACAGCTGATGACGGGGTTCTATCTGCGGTGGGAGGATGATAACTATTTCTTTGGATTCAAAGACGACCCAGAGACCGGTTTTGGCCTGCCCACGTTGATCCGGAAGGACGACTTTTACGCGGGCCGGGAAGAATACATCACGCTCATGTGGCGGCACAAGAACTGATCATTCCCCAACGCGTTCACGGCGGGACGCCGAGGGCGGCGTCCCCTACGACGGACGGAGAACCGCGGCGATTTTTTTGCTATAAAGGGGGTGCAGGGCGGTGGAGCTGTGTGTGAGCGGGCTCAGCAAATCCTATGGCGGTAAGGCGGCGCTGCAGGGGGTGAACCTCACCCTGCGGCCGGGGGTGTACGGCCTGCTCGGGCCCAACGGCGCGGGGAAGAGTACGCTCATCAACATCATCGTGGGCAACCTCACGCCGGACGCGGGCGAGGTGCTGTACGACGGCCGGAACACGGCGGCGCTGGGCAAGACGTTTCGCGGTATGGTGGGGTTTATGCCGCAGCAGCAGGGCCTGTACGACACCTTCACGGGATATCGCTTTCTCGCCTACATCGCGAGCCTGAAAGGTATGCCCCGGGCGCGGGCGGCGCGGGACATCGCGGACGCGCTGCGGTGGGTCAACCTGGAGGACCAGGCGGATAAGAAACTGGGCGCCTACTCGGGCGGGATGAAACAGCGGATCCTGATCGCGCAGGCGGTGCTGAACCAGCCGAAAATCCTCATCCTGGACGAACCGACGGCGGGGCTGGACCCCAAGGAGCGGATCCGCGTGCGCAACATGATCTCCGGAATCGCCGCCGAGAAAATCGTGGTGCTGGCCACACACGTGGTGTCCGACGTCGAACAGATCGGCAAGGAAGTCATCCTCCTCAAAAAAGGCGTGGTCCTGGGGCAGGCGGAACCGCGGCAGTTTATGGACGCGCTGCACGGCAAAGTCTTTACGTTCTCCGTCGCCCCGGAGGCGCTGCCGGAGGTGGAGGCGCGTTACCTGGTCAGCAACGTCGTCTATCAGGCCGGCCGGCTGCTGGTGCGCGTCGTCTCGGACCGTCCGCCGGACGTCCCGCACAGCCCCGCCGACCCCACGCTGGAGGACGTCTACCTGTCCCGGTTCGCCGACGAGATACAGGCGGAAACACCGGCCGGGGGAGGCGACCCCGGGTGATGATGTGGACGCAAATCAAGGACGAACTGGGCAAGGTGTGCGGCCGGGGCTCCTTTGTCCTGGCGCTCTGCGTGCTCCTGGGCCTGACCGGCGCGCTGCGGTACGCCGGGGCGCCGTCCCCGTACGCGGACCGGGCGGCCTACGTAAGCGCGTACGAACAGATCGACAGCCTGCCGGCGCCGGCGCGCGGCGCCTACATCCGGACGGCCCACCGGCAGGCGCAGGAGGCCGGCGACGTGTGGAACAACATGCTGTGGGGCGAGTTCGCGGCGGAGCTCGACGCCATCGACGGATACCCGCGGTACTTGGACGACATCCGGGCCCGGGCGGAGGACAGCACCCAAATTTCCATCTTCAGCGAGGACGACCCGTTCATCCGTCGCAGCGTGCAAAAGACGGCGGAGGCCTTCCGCCCGCTCACGGGCCGCGTGCTGTCGTTCGTCAATTCCCGCACCTTCCGGGAAGCCACCGATTTCCCGGCCACCGACGTGACCGTCGTCATGCTGCTGCTGTACATGGTCATGACCCTCGTGGTCTTCGAAAAGGAAAAGGGGCTGTTCGTGCTCATCAAACCGCTGCGCGAGGGGCGGAGCGGCTTCATAAGGGCCAAGATCGGCGCGCTGGCGCTGGCCTCCGCGCTGCTGACCGCGCTGTTTTGGGGCGGTCAGTTTTGGGTCGCGGCTCTCAAATACGGCCCGGTCCGTCTGGACGCCTGCCTCCAGTCCGTCAGCGGCTACCTCGGCAGCGCG
>JAITDM010000160.1 GCA_031282535.1 Oscillospiraceae bacterium | reverse complement strand
GAAGCCGCCGCCGCGGAGGCCGCCCGCCTGGCCGGCGAGGGCTACCGCGAACTCGTGATCACCGGCATCGAGATCTCCTCCTACGGCCGCGACCTGCCGGCCGGCGCCGGACTCGCGTCGCTCGTCGAGGCGGTCTGCCGCGCGGCCCCCGCCCTGCGGGTGCGCCTCGGCTCCCTGGAGCCCCGCACGCTGGACGCGGAGACGGCGGCGCGGTTCGCCGCACTGCCGGGCCTGTGCCCCCACTTCCATGTGGCGCTGCAGAGCGGCTGCGACGAGACCCTGCGGCGCATGGGCCGCCGCTACGACACGGCGCACTACGCCGGCGCGCTCGCGCGGCTGCGGGCAGCCCTGCCCGGTTGCGCCGTCACAACGGACCTCATCGCGGGTTTCCCGGGGGAGACGGAGGCGGAGTTCGCCGCCACGCTCTCGTTCATCGAGGCGTGCGCCTTCTCGGGGATGCATATTTTCCCCTATTCGCGCCGCCCCGGCACCCCGGCGGCCGACATGCCGGGGCAGGTGCCCCGGGCGGAGAAACAGCGCCGGGCGGCCGCGGCCGGCCGGCTGGCCGCCCGGATGGGCGACGCCTACCGGGCCGGCTGCGTGGGGCGCACGGTCCGGGTCCTCTTCGAGACGGAGGCGGACGGCGTCTGCGCCGGGCACGCGGAAAACTACCAGCTCGTCCGCTGCGCCGCCGCGGGCCTGCGCGGGCAGCTGCGCCCCGCCCTCGTCACATCCGTCTCGGACGGCGCGCTGGTCGGGCAATTGATTTAACTTTGTCGTGGGAGGGTCGTCATGAACGTATTTCGGTGCTATGTGGAGAAAAAGCCGGGCTTCGACGGGGAGGCCCGGGCGCTTTTGGCCGATTACCGGGGGTTTTTGCAGCTCCGCACGCTGCGCGGCGTGCGGCAGTTTCACCGGTACGACATCGAAGGGATCGACGAGGCCACCTACGCGGCGGCGCGGTCGGTCGTGTTGTCCGAGCCGGTGTGCGACAACCTCTACGAGGAGACGCTGCCGCCGCTGCCGGACACCGTGCGGCTGCTGGCCTACGAGTCCCTGCCCGGGCAGTACGACCAGCGGGCCGACTCCTGCGCCCAGTGCATCCAGATGATCACGGGCGGCGAAAGGCCCCTGGTGCGCGCCGCCCATGTGCTGGCGCTGGATGGCATCTCGCAGGAGGAACTGGCCGTCCTCGCCGCCTATGTGATCAACCCCGTCGAATGCGGCGAGGCCCCGCTGGAAAAACCCGCGACCCTGCGCCGGGTCCTCGACCCGCCCGCGCCGGTGGCGGTCCTCGACGGTTTCACCGCGCTGGGCGAGACAGGGCTCTCCGCGCTGCTGGGCGCCCACGGGCTCGCGATGGACATGGCGGATCTGCTGTATCTTCAGGCGTACTTTCGCGCCGAGGGGCGCGACCCCACGGTGACTGAACTCAAGGTGGTGGACACCTACTGGTCGGACCACTGCCGCCACACGACCTTTCACACGCACCTGAGCCGGATCGCCATCGGCGACGCCCGCGTGCGGCAGGCCTATGACGCCTACCTGGCGGCGCGGCGGGACCTCTACGGCGCCGGCGCCAAAAACCGCCCGGTGACCCTGATGGACATCGCCACCTGCGGCATGAAGTGGCTGAAACAGCAGGGCCGCCTGCCCCGCCTGGACGACTCGGCCGAGGTGAACGCCTGCACGGTGCGCGTGCGGGCCGATGTGGACGGGCGCGCAGAGGACTGGCTCCTGCTGTTTAAAAACGAGACCCACAACCACCCCACGGAGATCGAGCCCTTTGGCGGCGCCGCCACCTGCATCGGCGGCGCGATCCGCGACCCACTCTCGGGGCGGGCCTACGTGTACCAGGCCATGCGCGTGACCGGCAGCGGCGACCCGCGCGCGCCGGTGTCCGAGACCCTGCCCGGCAAGCTGCCGCAGCGCAAGCTGACCGTCACGGCGGCGGCCGGCTATTCGTCCTACGGCAACCAGATCGGCGTCGCCACGGGCCTCGTGCGGGAGATCTACCACCCCGGCTATCTCGCCAAACGCATGGAACTGGGCGCGGTGGTGGCGGCGGCGCCCGCCGGGGCCGTCGTCCGGGAGACACCCGCGCCGGGCGACCTCGTGATTTTGCTCGGGGGGCGCACCGGCCGGGACGGGATCGGGGGGGCCACGGGTTCCTCCAAGAGTCACAACACACAGTCCGTCTCGGAGTGCGCCGCCGAGGTGCAAAAGGGCAACGCCCCGGAGGAGCGCAAGCTGCAGCGGCTGTTCAAAAATCCCGAGGTCACCCGCCTCATCCGCCGCTGCAACGACTTCGGCGCGGGCGGCGTCGCCGTGGCCGTCGGCGAACTGGCCGACGGGCTCCTCATCCGGCTGGACCGGGTCCCCAAGAAGTACGAGGGTCTGACCGGCACGGAGCTCGCGATCTCGGAGTCGCAGGAGCGCATGGCGGTCGTCGTGTCGCCCGGCGACGCCGCGCGGTTCATCGAGGCGGCTGAAACGGAGAACCTGGAGGCCACCGTGATCGCCGAGGTGACGGCGTCGCCCCGGCTCGTGATGGAACACGAGGGCCGCGTGATCGTGGACCTCGCGCGCGCGTTTTTGGACACCAACGGCGCGGCGCGGCGGGCCAAAGTGCATGTCGCCCCCGTGCCGTCGAACCGGCCCGCCCCTGCGCCGGACGCCGGCGCCTTGGCGGAACGTCTGCTGCTGCTCGCCTCCGACCTCAACTTCTGCTCCCAGAAGGGCCTGGTGGAGCGGTTCGACAACACCGTGGGCGCGGGCTCCGTGCTCATGCCCCACGGCGGCCGGTACCGGCTCACCCCCACACAGGTCATGGCGGCGCTGCTGCCGGTGCCGGTCGGGCACGCCACCGGCACGGCCAGTGTGATGAGTCACGCGTTTGACCCGTACCTCGCGGAGGCCGACCCGTTTGACGCCGCGCGTCGGGCGGTGATCGAATCGGTGGCCAAGCTGGTGGCCGCCGGGTGCTCCCACCGCGAGGCCTATCTCACGCTGCAGGAATATTTCCCGCGGCTGCGCGAGGACGCGGACCGCTGGGGTCTGCCCTTCGCCGCGCTGCTGGGCGCCTTTGAGGCCCAGTGCGCGCTGGGCGTCGCCGCCATCGGGGGCAAGGACTCGATGTCCGGGTCGTTTTTGGACCTGGACGTGCCGCCCACGCTGGTCTCGTTCGCCGTCGCGCCGGGCCGGGCCGCGGAACTCCTCTCCCCCGAATGGAAGGGCGCCGGGCACGCGGTGAGCCTGCTGTGCGCGCCGGCCGGCATCGGACGCCCGGATTACCGGGGCCTGGCCGCCCTCTGGGACCGCTTCCACACCCTGTGCACCGGGGGGCAGATCCTGTCGGCCTGGGCGCTGGAGACCGGCGGCGCGGCCGGCGCGCTGTGCATGATGAGCCTCGGCAACGGCGTCGGCTTTGAGGCCGCGCCGGACGCCCGGGGATACGACTGGTTCGCCCGGCACTCCGGCG
Source organism: Oscillospiraceae bacterium (assembly GCA_031282535.1). Lineage (GTDB taxonomy): Bacteria > Bacillota > Clostridia > Oscillospirales > UBA929 > JAIRTA01. The sequence continues at coordinate 9,176 of JAITDM010000160.1, read as the reverse complement.
CGCTTGTCGGCGAAAGCGAGGCGCCCCTCGAGGGCGCGCGGCTGCTCGGCCACACGACGGACACGGGCCAGCTCGTCGTCGGCGACACCATCCTGCCGCTCTCCGCGCTGCGCGCGGCCTGGGAGGCGCCGTTGGAACACGTCTTTCCCACCCGCGTGCCGGACGGCGCCGGGACGGATCCGCAGCCCGGCGCCGTCACATACGGCGCGCGCACGGCGCTGCGGCCCCGCGCCAAACTGGGGCGCCCGCGCGCCGTCGTGCCCGTCTTCCCGGGCACCAACTGCGAGTACGACACCGCCCGCGCGCTGGCGGAGGCGGGGGCGGACCCGGAGCTGATCGTGGTGCGCAACCTGACGCCGGCGGCGCTGGCCGGCGCGGAGCAGGCCATGGACCACGCGCTGCGCCGGGCGCAGATGCTGGTGCTGCCGGGCGGGTTCTCCGCCGGCGACGAACCGGACGGTTCGGGCAAATTCATCGCCGCCTTCTTCCGCAGCCCGCGCCTGTCCGACGCGGTCCGCGCGCTGCTCTACCAAAACGACGGGCTCATCCTCGGCATCTGCAACGGGTTCCAGGCCCTCATCAAACTTGGCCTCGTCCCCTTCGGGGACATCCGCCCGCCCGAGGAGGCCGACTGCACCCTGACGTTCAACACCATCGGCCGCTACCAGTCCCGCTATGTGACGACGCGCGTGGCCTCCGTGCTGTCGCCGTGGCTGCGGCAAAGCGAACCGGGCGCCGTACACACCGTCGCCGTGGCCCACGGGGAGGGGCGTTTCGTCGCCTCGCCGGCGGCGCTGGAGCGCCTCGTGTACAGCGGGCAGGTGGCGTTTCAGTACTGCGACCCGGACGGGCGCGTCTCGATGGACATTGCCCACAACCCCAACGGCTCCCTGCTGGCCGTCGAGGGGATCACGAGCCCCGACGGCCGGGTCCTCGGCAAGATGGGCCACACGGAGCGGGCCGGCCGATACCTGGCCAAAAACATCCCCGGCGAGAAGGCGCAGCCCCTCTTTGCCAGCGGTGTGGATTATTTCCGTCTGTGACGGAAATAAGTGCTGAGTACGGGGGATGATTTTCGCCGGGGCGGGACACAATACCCCGGGGCGCCGAGGCGCCCCGGGGTATTGTGTCTTGTGTGATTGGTAAATTTTTACAAAAATCATCGCCCCGTGCGGCTGCAAACAATGGCAACTCATCATGGACAATGTGACGAGAATATGCTATAATAGTTTTAGATAATTGACGTTTACCGCCTTTATTTACAATTTTCATCACAAAAAGGAGGTTCTCCCATGCGAAAGATCAAAGTGGTGCAGTACGGGTGCGGCAAGATGGCCAAGTATACCCTCCGCTACCTCTACGAAGCCGGCGCGGAGATCGTGGGGGCGATCGACGTGAACCCTGACATCGTGGGCATGGATGTGGGCGACTACGCGGAGCTGGGTTTCAAACTGGGCGTCCCGATCCGCAGCGACGCCGACGCGGTGCTGGACGAGTGCGACGCCGATGTGGCCGTGCTCACCCTGTTCAGCTTCATGTCCGACGTCTACCCGCACTTTGAACGCTGCGCGAAACGCGGCATCGACGTGGTGACGACCTGCGAGGAGGCCATCTACCCCTGGACGACGGCGTCGGCCATCACCAACAAATTGGACAAGCTGGCCAAGGAGACCGGCTGCACGATCGTCGGATCCGGCATGCAGGACATCTTCTGGGTCAACCTGGTCGCGCTGGTGGCGGCCGGCACGCACCGGATCGACAAGATCGAGGGCGCGGTCAGTTACAATGTGGAGGACTACGGCCTGGCGCTGGCCCAGGCCCACGGCGTGGGCCTCACGCCCGAGCAGTTCGAGAAGGACATCGCCCACCCCGAGACGCTGGAGCCCTCCTATGTGTGGAATTCCAACGAGTCCCTCTGCGCCAAGCTGGGCCTAACGATCAAATCCCAGACACAGAGATGCGTCCCCTATTTCTACGACAGGGATCTGCGCTCCGAGACCCTGGGCGACGTGATCCCCAAGGGCCACTGCATCGGCATGAGCGCCGTCGTCACCACGGAGACCTTCCAGGGGCCGGTGATCGAGACCCAGTGCATCGGCAAGGTGTACGGCCCCGACGACGGGGACATGTGCGACTGGAAGATCCTCGGCGAGCCGGACACCGTCTTCTACGTCCAAAAACCCGCCACGGTGGAGCACACCTGCGCGACCATCGTGAACCGCATCCCCTCCGTGCTCAACGCGCCCGCCGGCTATGTCACGGTGGACGAATTGGCGGAGGTCGCCTACGCCGCCTATCCGCTGCACTTCTACGTCGAATGACCCTCCGGCGATCGGAGGGCCGGTTCCACCTCGCCCGGGCGAGGTGGAACCGGCCCTTTTTTGCAGGAACGCCAAGCAAAAAATTTCATGATCGCACGCGGAATTTGTCATCTTTTTTTATGAAATGTGCTGAAAATGCATTCGGTGTCGATTTACATCTTGACGCTGGTAAATTTTTCATAATATAGTGAAGAAGATTAGGACATGTGCTACATGTGCCGTATCCCCTTCCCCGCATCTCATACGGCGGCGTGCTGCCGCACCGGCAGGTAGTTTTGACGCCGGTGAATCCCTTCACATTTCTTCAGGCCGTCCAGTATGTTCATCTCCTCCCGGAACTGATTCGCGAGCCCCGCGAAACGCCCGGCGGCCGCATGGAATACATCCACCAGCACCGGATCAAAATGTACCCCGCGCCCCTCCTCCATGATGCGCTCGGCCTCGTGCGCGGTGAACGCTTCCTTGTAAGGGCGCGCCGAAATCAACGCGTCATACACGTCGGCGACGGCCATGAGCCGGCCTTCCAGCGGAATGTTCTCGCCGCGCAAGCCCCGGGGGTAGCCGGATCCGTCCCATTTCTCATGATGCGTGCTGGCGATGACCTTCGCGTGGTGCAAGAACTCGCGCTGCGACGCAGCCGCCTCGATCCGCTCTATCGCGTCCACCCCAATCTGGACGTGCGTCTTCATGATTTCAAATTCCTCATCCGTCAATTTACCCGGTTTGTTCAGAATCGCGCCGCTGATGGCGATTTTCCCCACATCATGCAATTGCGCCGAGCTAAAAACGACATCCAAATCCCATTCGGAAATCTCGTCGGTGTAGACATCTTCCCTGATCATCTGCTCAATGAGAAACTGCAGATACCTCTGCGCGCGGTACACATGGCCGCCCGTGATGCTGTCACAGAGCTCCACCAACTCCGTCGCCATGATCCGTTTACGCAAGAGCGGCGCCAGATACACCTCGTAAAACATCCTCAGCATGTTTTTCCCCACAAACAAATTTGCCATATTATCGTCCATCAGCATGATCTTTTCGTGTCCGCTGCTCATTTGAATCCCTCCTTGCTCATCAAAAGCAGTACACATTTCGGTGTTCAGCAGAAGACTCTTCCCTCCAGAAGGCCTGTCCGCCGTCTGATTTAATCATGCCTGATATTTGCATCGCGTGATAGATCCGGAAATAAATGGATAAAGTCGCACTCTCAACTTGTCCCGACAAAAAAACATCGCGCATCTTCTGATATTGTCCGCGGCGGATATCCGCGAAAGATGCCAAATGAGCGGAAAAAGAATCGCAAAATACACCCCGATCCGCATGGCGCCTTGTCGCGGCCCGAGATGCCTTGAGATGCCGTTCAATGACAATGGCCAAAATTTCCTCATGGGTGCATGTGGTATTAAAAGAAGTGTGGTCGTCAAAATGAAAAACCGTATCTTTCACAGCGGGTTGGTCATCGCTCCGGAGAACCGCGTCTATCTGGAACGGCCTCGGATCCACAAATTGATGGAAGACGCCGTGCGAAGCCCGCTTGTCACCATTTCAGCCGGCGCGGGTTACGGCAAAACCCAGGCGGTGTATTCGTTTCTCCAAAAAAACGACGCCCTTACCACATGGGTGCAGCTCTCCGACCGCGACAATCTGCCCACGCGGTTCTGGGAAAATTTTACGAGCGTCATCGCCTTGTATAACCCGGATTACGCGGCGCGGCTGCTGGACATCGGTTTCCCCGAGACAGAAGATCAGTTCGCCGTATATCTCTCCCTGATGGAGGAAGAAATCGCGCCGGGCCGCAGAGACATCGTGGTATTCGACGATTTTCATTTGTTGGAGAACAAGACTGTGCTTCATCTCATCCGGAAATCCGTTCAGGTACCCGTCTCCAAGGTGACGAACATTCTGATCTCACGCACAGAGCCGGACGTCCGCACCTACCATCTGCTGTCCAAAGGGATGATCGTCAGCATCAGCGAGGAAGATCTGCGCTTCACCGAGGAAGAAACGGCGCAATATTTTCAGCTGCTGGGCATTCCCGCGACCGCGCAGAGCATTTCCCACATTCACGGCGATACGGCCGGTTGGCCTTTGGCCATCAATCTGGTCGGCCTGTCTCTGAAAAAAGCGCCCTCTCAGGAGCAGAAGGCGCGTACCGCGATGAAATTGAACGTTTTCAAGATGATCGAAGACGAGGTCTTTCTTGTGATTTCAGAGCGCTTACGGCGCTTTCTCATCCGTCTGTCGCTGATCGATCATCTTTCCACAGACCTGGTTTCGGCTCTGGCCGGCAGCGATGCCTTGATAGACGAAATGAGAAAGATCAACGCCTTCATCCGTTATGACGTCTATCGGCACGCGTACTTGATTCATCATCTTTTCCTCGATTATCTGCGGCGGAAGCAAGACCTCCTGACGGCGGAAGAAAAACACGCCACCTACCTGGAAGCGGCCGACTGGTGCGACAAAAACGACTATAAAATGGACGCCATCTCCTACTACGAAAAAGCAGGCGAATACGAGGCGATCATCCGCATCGTCAGCGGCTTCCCGTTGCAGGTTCCAAGCGGCCAGGCCCAATTCCTTCTCAACATATATGACAACGGGCCCGAGGATGTGCTGGAACGCATCGTCCTCTACCACCTTCAGCATGCGCGTCTGCTGACGAGCACAGGCCGCCACATGGACGCCATTGAGGAGTGCAACCGCCGCATCCGGAAATACGCCGCTTTGCCGGCTTCAGATTTCAACAATCAGGTCTTGTGCGGCGCGTACGTGGCGTTGGGCTCTACGAGACATCTGATGCTTCCCTATACGGATCAATGCGATTTCGACGCGCTTCTGGAAAAAGCGAATTATTATCACCAACTCAGTCCCTATACGGAATACGGCTCTTTCAACAGCACCAGCATGAACGCCTGGGCCTCCAAGGTGGGTACGACCAGAAGCGGCGCCATGGAGGAATACATTGAAGCCCTGACCCGGGCGGTGCCCCACATGGCCAACATTTTAAACGGATGCATGTATGGGCTGGACGACCTGGCAAGGGGTGAACTGTTATTTTATCAAGGCAATCTGGACCTGGCCGAGAAGCTCATCACCCAGGCGATGCGCAAGGCGGAATCGCGCAATCAATACGAAGTGAGAAACCGCTCTCTGTTTTACCTGCTGCGCATCGGGGCCGCCCAGGGGAGTCATCAACGTATGCAGCAGGTGATAAAGGAACTGGAAGCCCAACTGGAAATCCGCGAGTACGGTTTCCGTTTCATTACATATGATATCTTATCCAGCTGGTATTACATATGGCTGGGCGAGACCCAGCACACCTCCAAATGGCTCAAAGGCCATTTCGCGGGGGATTCTCTCGGCTCAGAGCTGGCAAACTTTGGAAACATGGTCAAGACGCAATATTATTATGTCAAGAAACGCTACCGTGAACTCCTGGTTTTCATTGAGAGCGATCAAAACCTGAGCGTCATCTTGTTTGGAAAACTGGAAATGCACATCCTCAAAGCCCTTTGCCAATACCAGCTCAAGAACAGGGATGCCGCCTTGGTCGCCCTGAAGGAGGCTTATGATCTGGCTTTGTCGAACAAGTTGACGATGCCGTTCATCGAAATGGGCAAGGAAATGCGCACCCTCACCGCCGCCGCCGCCCGGGACAAGACCTGCCCCATTCCCCGCCAATGGCTGGATACGATCGGCCGGAAGGCAGGCGCCTACGCCCAACAGATGGCGGTCGTCGTCTCAGAATACCAAAAGGCAAACAACATCGGCGAGGACGCACACCTGTCCGCCAAAGAGCTGGACATCCTGGGCGATTTGTACCACGGTCTTTCCCGGACCCAAATCGCCGCCGCCCGCAGCCTGTCCCTCAACACGGTGCGGATGACCCTGAACACCATCTACACAAAACTGGGCGCGGACAATGTGGCCGACGTAATCCGCATCGCTCTGGATCGAAATTTAATTCAATAATTCAATAAAGAAGCGTGTCGTCCATGAAAACCCATATATTTCACAATGAAGCGGCCGATCTCCCTGAGAACCGCACCTATCTGGAGCGGCCGCGGGTCCACAAACTGCTGGAAGAGGCCATCAAAAGCCCCTATGTCACGGTGACCGCCGGCGCGGGCTATGGGAAGACCCATGCGGTCTACTCCTTTCTCCGGAATTACGACGCGTCCACAGCGTGGATACAGCTCTCCCAGCGCGACAATCTGGCCACACGGTTTTGGGAAAGTTTCGCGCGCACGCTGGGTCTCTACAGCAAACGTGTGGCGGAGCGCCTGCGGGAATTGGGCTTCCCGGAGACAGACGACCAGTTCGCCAATATGCTTTCCATTCCGGATGACGAACTGGCGCCGGGCGAAAAATATGTGCTGGTGTTTGACGATTTGCACTTCATAGAGGACGAGATGGTGCTCCGGTTCATCAAGCGCGCCGCCCAGGTGCCTTTTCAAAACATCACCATGGTGCTGATTTCACGAGTGAATCCGGACATCAACACCGTCAGCCTGCTGTCGAAAGGGCTCCTGGTCAATATCAACGAGGATGAACTGCGCTTCACCGAGGAGGAGACGGCCCAATATTTTCAATTGCTGGGCCTCAACCTGTCCTCACAGAGCGTCGCCAATGTTTACAGCGACACACTTGGATGGGCTTTTGCCATAAATCTGGTGGGGCTGTCCCTGAAAAAAGCGCCCTCTCACGAACGCGACGCCCGTATCGCCATGAAACTGAATATATTCAAAATGATCGAGGACGAAATATTTCTCGTCATCTCGGAGAGGCTGCGCCTGTTTCTGGTCCGGCTGTCACTGATCGACCATCTTTCCTCGGATTTGGTTTCCATTCTGGCCGGGGACGAAACCCTGGTGGACGAAATGAAAAAGGTCAGCTCGTTTATCCGTTATGACATCTATTTGAGCGCGTATTTGATCCACCATCTGTTTCTGGATTATTTGAGGCAGAAACAGGATATCCTGACCGAGGAGGAAAAACGCGACACGTATCTGAAGGCGGCGGATTGGTGCAACGCGAACGATTACCAGACAGATGCCATCTCCTATTATGATAAAGCGGGCGACTACAAGGCGATCGTCCGGATCGCGCACCGCTTCCCGTTGCAGATCCCCTTCGAGCAGGCCAAATTTGTCCTCAACATCTATGACAACGCGCCTGTGGAACAATTGGAGCCCATTGTCCATTATCATTCCCAGCGCTCCCGTCTTCTCATGAGCATGGCCCGTTATGACGAGGCCGCCGCGGAAATCAAAGAACGCATCCGGAAGTTCTCGGCCTTGCCGGCTTCCGGTGCCAACAATCAGATCCTTTGCGGGGCGTATAAAGAGCTGGGCATCATAGAGTTCCTGATGAGTCCTTATACCGATTGCTATGATTTTGACCTGACGCTGAAAAAAGCCAATGATTATTTCATGCGCAGCCCCTATGACGTACAAGTCGCCTTCACCAGCATCAGCCTGAACACCTGGGCGTCCAAGGTGAGCGGCCCAAGACAGGGCGCGATGGAAGACTTCATAGCCGCCTTGACCCGGGCCATTCCTCACGCGATGAGTACTTTAGACGGCTGTATGTATGGATTGGATGATTTGGCCAAAGGGGAGCTTCTGTTTTACAAAGGCAGCCTGAAAGCCGCCGAGACTTCGATCCTTCAGGCGCTGCGCAAGGCGGAAACACGGAATCAATACGAGATCAGGAACCGGTCGCTGTTTTATCTCCTGCGCATCAAGGTCGCCCAAGGCAATTTTGAAAAAATCCAGACATTGCTCAACGCGCTGGAGCAGCAGCTGGAAATCGGCGATTATACGCTCCGCTTCACATCCTATGACATTGTGTCCAGTTGGTATTATTCCCTGCTCGGTCAGCCGCAGCTGGCGGCCAACTGGCTCAAAGGAAATTTTACCCGGGACTCCATCGGCGCCCTGATCGTGGGATTCGGGAATTTTATCAAAACAAAATATTACTATGCCGACAAACGGTATCATGAGCTGCTGTCCTTCATCGAGGACGGCCATGGCACGGATGCGGTGCTGCTCGGGAAACTGGAGATGAAGGCGCTGGAAGCCGCCTGCCATTACCAGCTCAAAGATACGGCTGCGGCGCTGGCCGCGCTGCGGGCGGCCTATGATCTGGCGTCGTCCAACGACTTGGTCATGCCCTTCGTCGAGCGGGGCAAGGACATGCGCACGCTCACCGCCGCGGCCATGCGGGACGACGGCTGTGACATCCCCCGCCCCTGGCTCGAAATGATCCACCGGAAGGCGGCCACCTACGCCAAGCGCCTGGCCCAGGTGATCTCCGAATACAAAAGGGCAAACAACATAAACGACGACGTGCATCTGTCGCCCCGGGAAACGGCGGTGCTGAACGATTTGTACCACGGCCTTTCCCGTACGGAGATCGCCGCCAGCCAGAATCTGTCGATCAATACGGTGAAGATGGTGCTGAATACGATCTACACAAAATTGGGCGCGGACAACATGGCGGACGTCGTCCGCGCCGCCCTGGAGCGGAAACTGATCCCGTAGGAAACCGCCGGACGGTTGGCTCGACAAAGGGGCCGGTTCCGCTTCGCCCATGCGAAACGGAACCGGCCCCTTTTGCGAGGAAAGCGCACTCGGCACTTAAAATCAGAGCCCCTCCGCGAGGAGGGCGCACACGGCCTCGGCGTGGGCGGCGGGGTCCTCGACCGGCAACCCCTCGATCAGGCGCGCCTGGTCGTACAGGACCTCCGTCACGGTCTTCAGTTTGTCGCGGTCCGATGCGCAGAGCCGGTCCAGCACGGCAAACAGCGGGTGGGCGGCGTTGATCTCCAACACCTTCTGCGCGGCGACC
>JAITDM010000115.1 GCA_031282535.1 Oscillospiraceae bacterium | reverse complement strand
GCCGCGCGGACGGCTCGGAGAGCCGTCCCTACCGAAGTTGATGAGTTATGAGTGATGCGTTGTTGTGTTCACATACGTAAACATATCGCTGTCGGACGTGCCGGACGGGGCGCCTGCCAGCGCGTACGGGCCGGCATCGTGGATCGACTTTTGGTAGTCGGCCCAGAAGAGTACGCTCGGATCGCCTGCGGGCACAGGGTCGTTCGGCCTGCGCCTCGCGGCAGAGCTGTTTCGTGAGCGTTTTTTGCAGGGGAAAATCAGTGCTTGACATTTTGGGCGGGCAGACATAAAATATACTCATAAGTATAATACTCATGAGTATACGCAGAACCGCGCAGAAAGCGAGGTGCACCATGTTTGTTGGACGGGAGGCGGAACTGGGCGCGCTGGAGAGGTTGTACGGCGAGGCGGGCTTTCAGATGGTGGTCCTGTACGGGCGGCGGCGGATCGGGAAGACCATGTTGATCTCGGAGTTTGCCAGGGGGAAACCGGCGCTCCTGTTTACCGCGCAGGAGATAAACGACGCGATGAACCTCGCCCGGTTTTCAGCAACAATCTATCGGTTCTTCGACATCCCGGACAGCGCAGGCGCGTTCGGGACATGGCAGGACGCGTTCGCGTTTTTGGGCAAGAAGGCAGGGGAGCGGCGCTTTGTGTTTGCGTTCGATGAATTTCCCTACGCCGCGGCTGCCAACCGCGCGCTGAAATCCGTGCTGCAGATCGCCATCGATCATGTGTTCAAAGATACGGGGCTGTTTTTGATCCTCTGCGGCAGCCACATGGGGTTCATGGAGACGGAGGTGCTGGGATACAAGAGCCCGCTGTTTGGCCGGCGCACGGCGCAGATCAAGCTGGAGGGGTTTGACTATTACGACGCGGGCCGGATGCTCGGCGGATTCAGCCACGAGGACAAACTCCGGCTGTATGCCTGCGTGGGCGGGACGCCGCATTATCTGGCGCAGATCAAGGCCTCTGAGAGTTTTGAGGAAAACATCAAACGGCTGTATTTCGACCCCGCCGGGTATTTGTACAACGAACCGCTGCTGCTGCTGCACCAGGAACTGCGGGAGCCGGCCCTGTACAACGCCATCGTGTCCGCCATTGCCGGCGGCGCCTCCAAGCTGAATGAGATTGCCACGAAGATCGGCGAGGAGGCCGCCAAAGTGAACAAATACCTGCAAACGCTGGTGCAGCTCAAAATCCTGTGCAAGGAGTACCCCTTCGGCGAAAATCCGCGCAGCAGCCGGAAGGGCCTCTATCGTGTGGCCGACAACTGCTACCAATTCTGGTACCGCTTTGTCTTCTCCGCCCGCCCGGAGATCGAGAGCGGACAGGGGGACATTGTGGCGGACGCCGAGGTTTTTGGGGAGCGTCTCTCCACCTATGTCGGAAAGCCGCCCTTTGAACAAATCTGTCTGCAATATGTGCGCCGGATGAACCGCGCCGGCCGTCTGCCCTTTACGGCGACCACCTTCGGCGCGTGGTGGGGGAGCGACCCGCAGACGCGGGCGCAGACCGACATCGACGTGATCGCGGCGACCCGCACCGGCGGGAAAATCCTCCTCGGCGAATGTAAATGGCGCAACAGTCCGGTCCGCGCGGAGGAGATCGAGGCGCTGACGGCGAGAGAACACCTGCTTAGCGCGTACACAGACCGCTACAGCTATGTCTTTTCAAAGGCCCCGTTTTCCCGCGAGGTGCACAAGCGGGAGGGCCCGCGGCTCACCCTGGTCACGGCGGATATGCTGTTTGCCTGAGGGACCGTCGACAAGAAAGCAGGGGCTCAACATGTTGAACCCCTGCTTTGTGTTATGGCGTCGTTAGACATCCCCCGGAGTCCGCTCAGTATGGATAGGCGGCCCAGGGGTCGGAGACGACGGGCAGGTCATTGGGCGGCGTCACCAGGCTGTCCGCGCCTGGCTCCGACGACGCGGAGCCGGTGTCGTCCGATGCGGCCGGAGGGTCGGCGGAGGCGGCCGGGTTGTTTGGCAGATCGGGTGTGCCGGAGGTGTTCGGGGTGTTTGGGGTGTTCGGCGTGCCGGTCGGATTGTCCGGCGGTGTGTTCGGGGTGCTGGGCGCGGCCGGGTCGGCCGGGTCGCCTGCCGGCGGGGTGGGGTTGTCCGGCGGCGGCGCGGCGGCATCCGGGCCCACCTCAATGACCTGATCGACCTTGTTGTAGACGCTCTTCGCCTCCAGCGTGCGACTGATCTCCTGTCCGCTCGCGTCCTGGATCACCCGATATGTCTCCACCGTGTAGCCGGTGTGGCCGGTCACGGTCACCTTGCGGGCGCCCGGCGCGAGATCCGGATTGATCATCGTCTGGGACGTGAAGGGCCGGGTGGAAAGAAATTTTTGATCCAAAGACACCGTGTGATCGTCGACTTTGGTCCCCATGACCGTCACCTTGACGGAGCTGCCGCTCTGTTCGGCCAGGATCTTGATGGGGTAATCCCTGTCGTTTTGGAAGCGGAGGTCCAGCGTGCCCCAGTTGACGGTGGCGTCGTGCCCCACCGGCACATAGTCCACCGTCATGGAGTGGTTCGTCCGCTCCACGATCTTCAGGTTGGCGCGGACCGCCGCGATGTACAGCGTGGTGGACATCTGACAGATCCCGCCGCCCACCTCGTCCACCAGCTTGCCCTGCACATAGGCGCCGGCCTGCTTGAAGCCGCGGTCGGTCGTCCGCTGCCCCACGGTCTTGTTGTAGGAGCACTCGTCGCCCGGCATCAGGATGCTGCCGTTGATCATCGAGGCGGCCAGCCGGATGTTGGTCACGCGCGGCGTGTTGCCCGCGTTCAGGTAGGTGGTGAAGGTGGCCAGCTCGTCGGCGAACAGACGGGCCTCCAGCGTGGCGGCATCCATCGACGGCTGTGTGCGGATGAGCGGGAGGCGCACCTGCGTGCCCGGCGTGGCATCCGCCAGC
>JAITDM010000009.1 GCA_031282535.1 Oscillospiraceae bacterium | reverse complement strand
AGACAATAAACTTTTTTTTGTTTTATGATTTCTGTGATTGGTTCTATCGACAAACAGGTGCGAAACGAACTCACCCGGACCCAGTACTGGGACGAGCGGAGCGCCGCCCTCTCCTACATCGAGGACATCTTCAACGACATAGACGCCACCAGCCTCAACACCGTCATGAACGGCTTCTTCAACAGCTTGCAGGAGCTCTCCAAAAACACGACGGACGGCGCGGTGCGCGCCGAGGCGGTGGAGAAGGCCAAGTCCATGACGGACATGTTCCACTCGTACTACAGCAAATTCATCGACCAGATGTACCAGCAGGACGAGATGGTCGTCGCCCAGGGCAAGCACATCAGCGACCTGGGCCGGCAGATCGCCGAACTGAATCAAGCCGTTTTTAAATATGAGCTGACCGGCAACAACGCAAACGACCTGCGCGACAAGCGCAACCTGCTGCTCGACGAGCTGGCCGGCCTCGTGGACATCTCGTACCAGGAGGTGGGCTCCGGCAAGACGGACATCAACGGGATGGAACTGACCACGCTCGTGGTCCGGATCGGCGGGGCGGACTTCATCGACCACAGCACCTTCCGGGAGATCACCGCCGTGCAGACCGCCACCAACGACATCGTCGACGGCTCCGCCTCCCTCGCCCCGCTCCACGAGCTGCAGTTCGCCGACGACGGCAGCGCCGTACCGGTCACGGGCGGCGCCATGCGCTCCTACCTGGACCTGCGCGACGGCAACTCGGTGAGCACCCAGGGCCTGCCCTACTTCAAGGCGCAGCTCGACACGCTTGTAAACGCGCTCGTCACGGAGTTCAACGCGCTCCACGAGACCGGCTACACCCTGCCCTACGTCGACGGGAGCGGGGTCACGCAGCCCAGCCGGACGGGCGTCCCGTTCTTTGACCCGGCGGGGCTGACGATCGACACGTTCTCGCTGTCCGCCGACATCCTGGCGAGCCCCTACAACGTGGCGGCTTCGGACGAACCCGTCCAGATGGACGCGGACGGCCACTACGAGACGGGCAACAACCGGACGGTGCTGGACCAGCTCATCAAGCTGGCGCAGCGCAGCGATCTCCCGGTGGTGAACAATTTTGAGAAATTTTACAACACCTTCATCACCGAGCTGGCCTCGGAGGTGGCCCACGCCAACAAGATGGCGGAGCAGGAGTACGCTTTGCTCGACGGGCTCACGACCCAGCGGGCCTCGGTGTCGGGCGTCTCACTCGACGAGGAGATGACGGACCTGCTACGCTTCCAGCACGCCTACAACGCCGCCGCCCGCGTGATCACCACGATGGACGAGGCCCTCGACGTGCTGATCAACCGCACCGGCCGCGTTGGTCTGTGATTTTGAGGGACTGTTCCACAGCTCCTCAAAATCAGAAAACAGTGTGACAGGGAGGCATGTACCATGGCGCAGCGCGTGACGAACGCGATGATGATCAACACCTTCAACCGGAACTTATACCGAAACGCCGCCAAGATGGAGCGGTTTCAGACCCAGCTGGCCACAAACCGGAAGATCGTCCGGCTGAGCGACGACCCCGTCGGGGTGATCAAGAGCCTGAACGCCCGCTCCCGGCTGGCCGGCATCGAGCAGTACCAGCGCAACATTCAAGACGCCCAGAGCTGGCTCACCCAGTCGGAGTCCTCGGTGACCGAGCTGAACACCATCCTCAAGCGGGTCTACGAGCTCTCCGTCAGCCTCTCGAACGAGGTCAAGACGCCGGAGGACCGTCAGGCCGCCTCGTATGAGCTGAAAGAGCTGCTCGACCAAGTGATCACGCTGGGCAACGCCACCCTGGGCGACAAGTACCTCTTCGGCGGCTACAACGTGACCAAAGCGCCGATGGCCGTGGACGCCGTGTCCGGCGAGATGACCTTCAACGGCTTCAGCCTGTATGACCCGGCCGACCTGGCCAGCGTGCAGGCGCTGGACGAGATCATCTCGTACGAGATCGGCTTCGGCACGGATCTGCCGGTGTCGACCTCCGGCGTGCGGTTCATGGGTCTCGGAGAGGACAACGTCTACCACCAGATCAAAGAATTTTACGAGAAGGCGTCCTCCGCCGAGATGGAGGACCTCAAGCCCTTCATCGGAATCTTCCAGCGCCTGCAGGGCAACGCGCTGGCGCTCTCCGCCGAGATCGGCGGGCGGCAGAACCGGCTGGAGCTCATGACAGCCCGGTTCGAGCAGGATTTCATCAACTACACGCAGATGAAGTCCGACGTCGAAGATTTGGACCAGGCCGAGGCCATCATGTACTTTTCGATGGCGGAGGCGGTGTACCGCGCGGCGCTGAGCGTGGGCGGGCGCATCCTGCAGCCCACGCTGGCGGACTTCCTGCGGTAACAACACGGCCTCTTCCGCAATGATGCGGTAGAGAAATATTTGCTGAGAGTTGGTGTGCTGAAGATGGCAATGCCACGTATCAACATTCGGCAGACGCAAGGAGCGATCGAGATCGAAACCCGCCGGGCCGAGCTGCAAATTGCTCGCTCCCGCCGCCTGCAACTCAGTATGCGGCAGATTGCCGCGCAGATGCACATCGAGCGGCAACTGCCGCGCATCCGCATCGACCAAACCGAGAGTTTCGCCTCCGCCGGCCTGCGCACCTCCCTCTCCATGATGGACGACTTCTACCGGCGCTCCCTGTCGGAGGGTCTCTCCACCATCTCCTCCATCGTCCAGGAGGGCCTGCGCTTCCTGCGCATCGAGGAGGGCGGCTCCCCCATCCGCGACATCGCGCGGGGCCGGGGCGTTCGGACGCGTTCGTTCAACGTAGGGGCCATGCCCTCCGTGCGTCCGCAGATCATGGTGGACCCGGGTTTCCTGCAGATCCAATGGACGCCCCACGCGCTGGAGACGAACTGGGAGTGGCTGGAGTCCGAGGTGGAGTTCATCCCCCACCAGATTTCCATCCGGATGAACCCCTACCCCTCCATCGAGATCACCCTGGACGAGACGCTGAATTTCGACATCCCCGTGGCGACCGGCGTGGGGGAACACGTGGACGCGTCCGGCTGACGCGTCCGCCTCCGGGCGCCAAAAATGTTTTGCTTGCTGTTTGGGGCCCAATGCGCATATAATAGTAAGAGGCCGCGGCTCCGGCTGCGGGTCCGCCGGTGCGGCCGGGTCCGGAGACGCCCGTACAGAGAGGGGAATTTCCATGCAAATCGCGACGACCCGTTTTGGCGACATCACCATTTCCGACCAAAAGGTCATCCGCTTTTCAGAGGGGCTGCCCGGCCTGGAGGATTTCCAGCGGTTCGCGCTGCTGTCGACCGAAGACACGGAACCGTTCCACTGGCTCCAATCGCTGGACAAACCGGATGTGTCGCTGGCCGTCATCAACCCCTACCAGCTCTTCTCCGACTACAAACCGATGATCTCGGAGGACGTGTTTACGCAGCTCGGCGTCGAGGAGACGGAGGACGTACTCGTCCTCACCGTGGCGGTCATCCCGCAGGATTTCAAGAAGATGACCACCAACCTGCTGGCGCCGATCCTCATCAACACGAAGAACAACACGGGGCGGCAGGTCATTTTGGAGGGCAGCGACTACAGCCTGCGCCAGCCCATCTACAACGAGATCCGCGAGATTGTGTGCGAAGGAGGGACGCCGGATGCTGGTGCTGACCCGCAAGCGTAATCAATCCATCTCGGTGGGCGACGACGTCCTGATCACGGTGCTCAGTGTGGAAGCCGACCGTGTGAGCCTCGGCGTGGAGGCGCCCCGGGCGGTGCGGGTCTTCCGCAGCGAATTGCTCGAGGGAACCAAAACCATCAACCGGGACTCCGTGGGGTCCGCGCTGTGGCCCCCGCAGGCGCTCAAAAAAGAGGGATGATAAGGGCACGCCCTTGTCATTCCTCAGCGTTTATGCGCGCAACCTCCGTAGGGGGACGCCGCCCTCGGCGTCCCGCATTTTACACCACACGGGCATATGGCAAAAGAGCCTGCGAGAATATTCCCAATGCAAATCCCGAGGCATTCACCGGGACGCCGAGGGCGGCGTCCCCTACCAACAACTCGTAGGGAAGAGGGCATGATGATGCTGACTGTCAACTGGAAGAGTGTGGCCGACGCGGCGCCAAGGCGCGCCTTTTCGGACCTGGCGCCGGAGCTGGCCGGCGCCCACGAGAGTCTGTCCGCCCGCACCGGGCTGGGCGCCGCGTTCACGGACTGGCTCACCTGGCCGGGCGCGTACGACCGGGCGGAATATGACCGCCTCAAGGCGGCGGCGGCCCGCATCCGCTCGGATGCGAAGGCCCTGGTCGTCATCGGGATCGGCGGCTCCTACCTGGGGGCGCGCGCGGTCGTCGAGGCCCTGGGCTCGCCGAACTACAATTTGAAACAGAAGGACACGCCGGACATCTTCTTTGCCGGCAACAACCTGAGCGCCTCCTATCTGCGCGAGGTGATCGCGCTCATCGGAGACCGGGACTTCTCGGTCAACGTCATCTCCAAGTCCGGCACGACCACGGAGCCGGCCGTCGCGTTCCGCCTGTTCAAGCAGCTGCTGGAGGAGCGCTACGGCCCGGAGGGCGCGCGGCGGCGCATCTACGCCACGACGGACAAGTCCCGCGGCGCGCTGCGGGGTCTCGCCGAGCGGGAGGGGTACGAGACCTTCGTGATTCCGGACGGCATCGGCGGCCGTTTTTCCGTCCTCACGCCCGTCGGCCTGCTGCCCATCGCGGCGGCGGGGATCGACACCGACGCGCTGCTGAGGGGCGCGTACGACGCGATGCAGCGTTTCGACGCGCGCGCGCTGGCGGACAACCCCGCCTGGCAGTACGCCGCAGCGCGCACCCTGCTCTACCGCACGGGCAAAACGGCGGAGGTGCTGGCCTGCTACGAGCCGTGCTTCCGCTTTGTCGGCGAGTGGTGGAAGCAGCTCTTCGGCGAAAGCGAGGGCAAGGAGCAGGAGGGCCTGCTGCCGGTGACGCTGGACCTCACGGCCGACCTGCACTCGATGGGCCAGTACATGCAGCAGGGACTGCGCAACCTGTTTGAGACCGTGGTGGTCTTCGACACGCCGGACGATCTGCTCTCGGTGCCTTTCGATCCGGAGGATGTGGACGGGCTGAACTTCCTCTCCGGCATGCGGCTGTTTGACATCAACCGCCGGGCCTTCGAGGGCACCTACCTCGCCCATGTGGACGGCGGCGTGCCCAATGTGGTGCTGCATGTCCCGAAGCTGGACGCCTACCATTTGGGCGCGCTGCTCCACTTCTTCATGCTCTCCTGCGGGCTGTCCGGCACGATGCTGGGCGTCAATCCCTTCGACCAGCCCGGCGTGGAGGCCTACAAGGCCAACATGTTCGCGCTGCTCGGCAAACCCGGCTACGAGGAACAGGGGGCGGCTCTGCGCGCCCGGCTGTGAGCGCCGCCGTTTATGCCTAACGTGGGTTGCACCTGCAACCCACAACCCAAATCCTTGTTTTTGTCGCCGCTTCGCGGCAACGAGGCAATCAAACGTGTAAAAAGTAAGAAAACAACAAGGTTGCCAAAACGGCCGCCGTGTGATATGCTTGTGTTGTGGAGAAATCACCCGCGCGTGCGCCCGGAGGGGCGGATGTCCGACCGCCGTCCGCCGCGCTGCGCCGGGCAATGTGAAAGGGGATGGTTCTCATGGTTACGCTCATCATGGGCCTGAAAGGCTCCGGGAAGACAAAACACATGATCGAACTCGTCAATGCCGCCGTGGACAACGAGCCCGGCGCCGTCGTTCTCATCGAAAAAGGCCAGAAACTGACATACGATATTCACCACGGGGCGAGGCTGGTGAATGCCTCCGATTACGATATTTTGGGCTACGACATGCTGCGCGGGCTGATCGCCGGCCTGCATGCCGGCAACTACGACATCTCCCACATCTTCATCGACAGCCTGTACAAGGTCTCGGGCGTGGAGAACGCGCGGGAGACCGAAACCTTCTGCGAATGGCTGGACGTCTTCGGCCAGACCAACAACATCGACTTCACGATCACGGTCAGCGCCGACCAGGCCACGGCCTCCGAAAAACTGCGCCGGTATTTCTGACGCGCCGGCGGCGGGCTTCGAAATCCATATTGATTTGTCAAAAGGGACTGCGGACAGGGATTCCGCGGTCCCTTTTTTGCGTTTCTGACACCCGAACCATAAATAAAGCACCCGGATATCACGATATTGGTAATGGGAGGTGATGTGTCTGTGGATATCATGGGGCTGATCGGCGTCGTCATTGGCGTGTTGTCCGTGCTGATCGGCATGCAGCTCAAGGGCGTCCCCCTGAGCGCCCTGAACAATATGGCCGCCGTTTTGATCATCATCATGGGCACGGTGGGCGCCGTCACGATCGCGACGCCGGGCAATGAGCTCAAAAACCTGGGGAAACTGTTCGGCGTCCTGTTTGGAAAGGCAAAATTTACCAGTAAGGCGGAGGTCATCGACACGATCGTTCGCTTGTCCGAGCTGGCGCGGCAGGAGGGTCTGCTGGTGCTGGAGAAGGAGATGGAGAACATCAAGGAGCCGCTCATCGTGCGCGGCGTCCAGATGCTGACCGACGGCGCCGACAGCCAGTACATCGCGGAAATTCTGACGACGGAGATCGAGTCGATGGAGGCGCGCCACGCGGCGAACGCCCAGATCTTCACGCAGGCGGGCACCTACGCGCCCACGCTGGGCGTGCTGGGCGCGGTGCTGGGCCTCATCGCCGCGCTCTCCGAGATGAATGACACGGAAAAACTGGGCCACGCGATCTCCGCGGCGTTCATCGCCACGATGCTCGGTATCTTCACCGGCTATGTGCTGTGGCACCCCTTTGCCAACCGGCTGAAACGGAAATCCCGGCAGGAGGTCATGGTCAAGCAGCTGGCCATCGAGGGCATCATCGGTCTGAGCGAAGGGCAGAACCCGCGCATGCTCAAGGACCGGATGCAGGCCTTCCTGTCCGTCTCCGAGCGCAGCGGCAAGGCGGCGGGCAAGGGAGCGGCGGCGGAAACGGCGGCGGAGGCGGACTCGTGACGTCTCCGATGACAGGGCGCCGCGCCGCCGGCGCGGGCGGACCCGTCGGGAAAGGGTGAACACATGGCCAAACACAAGGGACCTCCCCACGAAGAACACGCCGACGAGAGCTGGCTCATCCCCTACGCGGATCTGCTGACGCTCCTGCTGGCGCTCTTTATCGTGCTGTTTGCGGCGAGTTCGATTAACTCTGAGAAGTACCAAGCCATCATGTCCTCGTTTCAGGACGCGCTTGGCGGCGGAGGCGGTATGCTGCCCGGCTCAGACGGCGTATTGCCGCCCGGCATGCAGCCGCCCGGGACCGGTCTCCGCCCCACCCCGACGCCGCCGGCCGGCGAAGACGACGAGGGCGAGGGCGACGGCGACGGCAACATCAAACTCTGGCCGCTGTTTGACTCCCTGCAGGACTATGTGGACGAGAACCACATGGACGACAACATCGACGTGGCGTTCACGGGCCAGGACGTGCTGATCACGCTGAAGAGCGACATCTGGTTTGGCTCGGGCAGCGCCGAGATCACGCCCAGCATGCGCGAGCAGGCGCACATGCTGGCGCAGCTTTTGCGGGACAACCAAAACCCCGAGTTCCCGTTGGAGGTAATTGTCGCCGGCCACACGGACAATGTGCCGATCCACTCGTCGCAGTACCCTTCCAACTGGCATCTCAGCGCGCGCCGCGCCCTCAACTTCCTGATGGCGCTGCTGGAGGACAGCGATCTCGACCCCACGCGTTTCAGCTCCCGCGGCTACGGCGAGTACGCCCCCATCGCCACGAACAGCACCCCCGAGGGCCGTCAGCGCAACCGCCGGGTGGAGCTGCTGGTCTCCCAGCCGCTGCTCCACGAGGACGACCCGAAGGCGGACCGCACCGCGCCCCCGGCGTCGGACGCGGGCGGGGAACCCGGCGATGCGGCCGGGGTCGAGTCTGATGGCGAGGCCGGCGGTGCGGCCGACGGGAATTCCAGCGGTGCGACGGCGGACTCGCCCCCGCCGGAGACGGCCGCCCCGGCATCCTCCCCGCCGCCGGAGACGACTCCGTAATCCAAGGCAAACAACCGAGGCCGCAAACGACCTTTGACGATACAACCACACAGGAGGAGCCCGGATGGGCTCCTCCTGTGTGGTTGAAGAGAG
>JAITDM010000092.1 GCA_031282535.1 Oscillospiraceae bacterium | reverse complement strand
CCATACTTCGTACTGATCCCGGCGATGGTGACGAGCTGCGCCGCCGTCAGGTGGCCGCCCACCACTTTCAGCCGCAGCGAGAAGCGGTTTTTTTGGATCTGTCGCATGAATCCGCCGTTTTTGAGCGCCTGATAGTCCACCGGCATGGTCGTCAGCTTCTTCCTGTTCTCATTCGGGCGCCTTGCGCGGCAGACGCCCCGGCCGGGGAGGGTAGACACATAATAGGTCCCGCCCCTGCGTTTTGTTGGGAGATTTTATCACAACATAAAAATTTGTGCAAGCCCCCGCGGCGGCGAAAGGGAAAATTTATTTTTATTTTCGCCCTTTTTTATACAGTCACTTGACAAGCAAGCGCGAGTGGTATAGAATAAATGCCAACGATAAAATACTTATCATATATGTTTAATATGTAATGCGCCCGCGACCATGGCGGCCACGGGCGGCATACTGGAGAGAGGGCGCCATGACAAGGACAAACAGCGCGATTGACCACCTGGCCTGCCCCAAGTGCGGCGCCGTGTACCCGCATCACCTGCCGGCCCAGCTGTTCGCGTGCGGGTCCCCCCTGCTGGTGCGCTACGACCTGTCCAAGGCGGGGGAGAGCCTGGACAAATCCCGGCTGCAAGACAGAGCGACCGACCTGTGGCGGTACAAAGAGCTGCTCCCCGTGGAGTGGGAGGAGAACATCGTCACCCTCGGCGAAGGCTTTACGCCGCTGCTGCCGCTCACGCGGGCCGGCGCGGCTGTGGGCGTCGACGCGCTCTACCTGAAGGACGAGGGCGTCATCCCCACGGGCACCTTCAAGGCCAGAGGCGCCGCCGTCGGCGTTTCCAAGGCGAAGGAGCTGGGCGTGCGCACCCTGGCCATGCCCACCAACGGCAACGCCGGCGCGGCCTGGGCGGTCTACGGCGCCAGAGCCGGGATCGACGTGAAGATTGTGATGCCGGAGGACGCGCCGGTCATCACAAGAAACGAATGCGCCGCGGCCGGCGCGGGGCTGTACCTGGTGCGGGGCCTGATCAGCGACTGCGGGAAAATCGTCGCGCGGTCCGTGGCCGGCCACGGCTGGTACGACGCGTCCACGCTGAAGGAGCCCTACCGCATCGAGGGCAAAAAGACCATGGGCTTTGAGATCGCGGAGCAGTTTGCCTGGGTGCTGCCGGACGTCGTCCTCTACCCCACCGGCGGCGGCGTCGGACTCATCGGGATCTTCAAGGGCCTGACGGAGCTGCAGGCGCTGGGCTGGATCGGCGGCAAGCTGCCCCGTCTGGTGGCCGTGCAGGCGGAGGGTTGCGCGCCCATCGTCAGGGCGTTTGAGGCGGGAAAGCCCGCGTCCGAGTTTTGGGAGAACGCCCAAACCGTGGCGTTTGGCATCAACGTCCCGAAAGCGCTGGGGGATTTTTTGGTGCTGGAGGCGATCCGGGCCACCGGCGGCTGCGCGGCGGCCGTCGGCGACGCGGAGATACTCGCCGCCCTGTCCGAACTGGCCCGCAGCGAGGGCGTCTTCCTCTGCCCAGAGGGCGCGGCGCTTTACGCGGCCGTCAAAAAACTGCGGGGCCAAGGCTGGATCGCCCCCCAGGACAGGGTCGTCATGCTGAACACGGGCGCGGGGATCAAATACCCCGACACACTGCACTTCGACGCGCCCTACCTGGGTTTGAACGACACGCTCTGAGAGGCGCTGTAAGCGGCATCTGAAGGGGAACGATCACATTGAACTGGGCGTTTATCGTCAAATTTCTTCCAAATTTCGGGGAGGCCACGCTGCTGACGCTGAAACTCGCCGCCCTGGGCATCGTGCTCTCCATCCTTGTGGGGGCTTTGTGCAGCCTGGCGCTCTATTTCAAGGTCAAGGGCCTCAGGGTGGTCGTGCGGGCGTACATCGAACTGTCGCGCAACACGCCGCTGCTGATACAGCTGTTCTTCCTCTACTATGGGGTGCCCAAGCTGGGGATCTTGCTTTCGAGCGAGCTGTGCGCCATCATCGGGCTGACGTTTCTGGGCGGCGGCTACATGGCGGAGGCCTTTCGCGGCGGCCTCGAATCGGTGAGCAGGGCGCAGCTGGAATCCGGGCTCAGCATCGGCCTGAACACGTTCCAGATGGTTCGCTTCGTGATCTTCCCGCAGGCGCTCTCGGTCGCCGTGCCGGCCCTGGGGGCCAACTGCATCTTCCTGATCAAAGAGACGTCCGTCATGAGCATCATCGCCATACAGGATCTGATGTCCCTGACAAAGGAACTGATCGGGATGTACTACAACACATGGGAGACCCTGGGCGTCCTGGTCGTCTGCTATCTGCTGGTGCTGCTGCCGGTGTCCGCCCTGTTCCTTGCCGTCGAAAGGAGGCTCCGCTATGCCGAATTCGGGGTTTGAGGTGCTGCTCTCCGTCAACAATTTGCGGCGCCTGATGCAGGGCCTGGCCGTCACCCTGGAGATCGCCCTGATCTCGGTCGTCGTCAGCGTGTTCGCCGGCGTCGTGTACGGACTCGTCATGACGACGAAGAACAAATACGTGCACGGGCTGTGCCGGCTGTACCTGGAGGCGTTTCGCATCATCCCCATCCTGGTGTGGCTGTTCCTGCTGTTCTTCGGGAGCGCGCGCGCCTTCGGCAGCGATTTGGACGGGATGCTCGTGTCCGTCATCGTGTTCTCCCTGTGGGGCACCGCCGAAATGGGGGACAT
>JAITDM010000198.1 GCA_031282535.1 Oscillospiraceae bacterium | reverse complement strand
CAAGTTGCGATAAAACCCGGATAATAAAAACCGGACAATCTTGTGTGCCTCCGGTGACCGCCGGAAGCGAGACGGGTTGTATATTGGCGCCTAAAATATGGAAAATTTAGGATGTCTTCCTGCATCGGGGGCTTTTGTGTGAAAATCATCATCATCGGCGACGGGAAGGTCGGGTACAACCTCGCCGAGAATCTCTCGCGCGAACCGGACAACGACGTGACGATCATCGACAAAAACGCGGAGGCGCTGCGCAAGACCATCGAGAATCTGGACGTCCGCTGCATCAAGGGCAGCGGCGTCAGCACCAAGATCCTGCTGGAAGCCGGGGTCCGGGAGACGGACCTGCTGATCGCCGCCACCTCCAGCGACGAGATGAACATGGTCTGCTGCCTCACGGCCAAAAAACTCGGCGCGGAACACACGGTCGCGCGGATCCGCGACCCGGAGTACGCCAACGAACTCTCGCAGATCAAAGCCGACCTCGGCCTCGACCTCGTCATCAACCCGGAGCGGGCCGTGGCCTCCGAGATCGTGAAGCTGCTGGAGTTCCCGTCCGCCTCCAGCGTGGAGATGTTCGCGAAAAGCCGCGTCGAAATGATCGAGGTCAAAGTGCCCGCCGAGATGCCCATCGTCGGGATGCCGCTGAAGGACATCTCTAAAAAGGTCTCCTCCTCCGTGCTGATCGGCGCCGTCGCGCGCGGCGGCGACGTCATCATCCCCAACGGGGAGACCGTGATTTTGGCCGGCGACCTCATCTATATCATCGGGCGGCCGTCCCGGATCTTTCGCTTCTGTAGCCAGATCGGACTGCATACCCAGCGGGTCAAAAACGTCATGATCGTCGGCGGCGGCCGCATCGCCTACTACCTCACACAGTACCTGGACGAGATCGAGATCAAGGTCAAGATCATCGAAAGCCGCGCCGACCGGTGCGTCGAGCTCTCCGAACTGCTGCCGCGGACGCTGATCATCCACGGCGACGGCTCGGACGACAAGGTGCTCCACTCGGAAAACCTGAGCCACATGGACGCCTTCGTGTCCGTCACCGGCATGGACGAGGAGAACCTGATGACCGCCCTGCTGGCCAAGTGGTGCGGGGTCCCGAAGGTCGTGGCCAAGATCAACCGGACCGGCTACACCCAGGTGATCCACGACATGGGCATCGACAACCTCGTGCAGCCCAAGCTCATCACCGCCAACTACATCCTGCGGTACGTGCGGGGCCTGCAAAACGAGATGGGCAACCCCGTCAACACGCTCTACCAGATCCTCGGCGAACAGGCGGAGGCCATCGAGTTCATCATCAACCGCCCCTCCAAACTGCTGGACACGCCGCTGCGGAAGCTGCCGATCGTGCGGGGCGTGCTGGTCGCCGTCATCGTGCGGGGCAGCGACATCATCATCCCCCACGGAAACGACTGCCTCAGACTCGGGGACCACGTCGTTTTGATCACCAGGGGGCGCCCGCTCTCGGACCTCGACGACATCTTGGATAGCTGACGGCCCTATCATATATTAATCGCGCGGATGTGAAGCTATGAATTATCTGATGATCTTCAAAAGCCTGGGGACACTGTGCTATATAGAGGCGGCCGGGATGCTGATCTCGTTCGGCATCGCGCTGCCGGGCGGGGATGGCGGCGCGCCGGCGTTTCTGCTCTCCGCCCTGGTCACGGCGGCGGTGGGGCTGGGGATGAGCGCCCTGCGGCCAAGGAACACCGATATCTACGCGAAGGACGGCTTCGCCGTCGTCGGGTTCGGCTGGCTGCTGGTGTCCGTCCTGGGCGCGCTGCCCTTTCTGCTCAGCGGGGTCACCCCTTTTGTCGTGGACGCGCTGTTTGAGTCGATCTCGGGCTTCAGCACGACGGGCGCCAGCGTCCTGCGGGCCGTGGAAGACCTGCCGCGGGGGATTTTGTTCTGGCGCAGCCTCACCCTCTGGATGGGCGGCCTCGGCTTTCTGGTCCTGATGCTGGCCATTTTGCCGGGCGCGCGGGCCAACACCGTCCACATCATGCGGGCGGAGTTCCCCGGCCCCAGCCCCGACAAATTCGTGCCCAAGATCGGGCAGGTGGCCAAGATCCTCTACGGCATCTACCTCGCCGTCACGGCGGCGGTGTTTCTGCTGCTCCTCCTCGGCGGCATGGGACCCTTCGACGCCGCCATCCACGCCCTCGGCACCGCGAGCACGGGCGGTTTTTCGAGCCGCAGCGCGAGCGTGGGCGCCTTCGACAGCGCCTATGTCGAGGGCGTCGTCACCGTGTTCATGCTGCTCTCCGGCGTCAACTTCACGCTCTATTACGCGCTGCTGAAGCGCAACTGGCGGTCCGTGCTGCGCGATGAGGAACTGCGCCTCTATGCGGCCGCCGCCCTCGCGGCGACCGCCCTCGTCGCGCTGAATCTCTGGAGCAGCGGCGTCTCCCGCGCGCCGGGGGAGGCGCTGCGGCACGCCTCGTTTCAGGTCGTCTCCCTCCTCTCGACCACCGGATACACGACGGCCGACTTCAACGTCTGGCCCGCGCTGAGCCAGTTTGTTCTCTTTTTATTGACCGTGCTCGGCGCCACGGCCGGCTCCACGGGCGGCGGGCTGAAATGCGTGCGCGTCCTGCTCCTGTTCAAGATCGCCCGGCGGGAGGTGGGCAAGCTGATCCACCCCCGCTCCATCCGGGCCGTCACGATCAACGGCAAAGCCGTGGAGGAATCCACGCTGTCCGGCGTCGTGATTTTCTTTTTTCTCTATGTCGTCCTCGCGGCGGCCGGCATCCTCGTGCTGTCGGTCGACGGAAAAGATCTCCTCTCGACGATCTCGGCGGTTTTCGCCGCTCTCAACAACATCGGTCCGGGCCTCGGCCTCGTGGAAACAACGGGGCACTACGCCGATTTTTCGACGGTCGGCAAGCTCACGCTGTCGCTGTGTATGATCGTCGGTCGTCTGGAAATTTATCCCGTTCTTTTGCTCTGCGCCCCCACGTTTTGGCGGCGCGTCAATCTGTGAAAAATCGACGCGCCCCGCTCTGGCGGCGCCGATGGGGCGGCGCCCGGACGGGGCGGCGCCCAAATTTGCGATCGCCGATTGTCGTATCTTGCAAATCGCCGCGCGATGTTATATACTAAGTGACTGTGAGTATGTGATGGATTTTAACGCCTTCAAATATTCCACGTTTTTACAAAATATCCAAAAATTTTCCTTTTATTCAGATGGGCACCCCACATTCCAAGCGCGAGGAAGATGATGAGATGTTGCAGGAGAACTTTGTATGCCCCTGGGAGGGATGGGTCTTCACGCGTCTCCTGGGGAACGGCGCGTACGGCAGGGTCTACCTGGTTTCCAGACAAGAATACGGCAACACCTATTACGCCGCGATCAAACACATTCCCATCCCCGGCGACACCGGCCAGATCGACGACATTTTCGCCGAAGGCATGGCGACCAACGCCGCCACACTTCAGGCCTACTGCACGCAGATCCTGGAGTCCTTTATGACGGAAATCAACATCAACGTCGAACTGCGCGGGCACACGAATTTTGTCTCCTACGACGACCACAAGATCCTCCCGCGCGCGGACGGGCCCGGTTACGACATCTACATCAAAATGGAGTACCTGCAGAACCTGACCGGTTATATGCGGGAGTTCCCCATCCGCCTCCTCGATGTGGTCAAACTGGGGGAGGACCTTTGCAACGCGCTGGCCGTGCTGCAAAAGCGCAGCCTCGTCCACCGGGACGTGAAACCGGAGAACATCTTCATCAGCCGCGGCGGCGATTTTAAACTGGGCGATTTTGGAATATCCAGGATGCTGGACGAGTCGGTGACGCGGATGTCGGCCCGGGGCACCACGATGTTCATGGCCCCGGAACTGATCCGTCAGGAGAAGGGCGACTACCGCGTGGACATCTACTCGTTCGGGCTGGTGCTCTACCGGCTGCTCAACGGGGGCCGCGCGCCCTTCCTGCCGCCGCCGCCCGCGCTGATTTCGCATTTCGAATACCATACGGCGCAGGAGCTCCGGGTGAAAGGGGACCCGCTGCCGCCGCCGGCCTTCGCCGACGCCGCGCTGTCGGGGATCATCCTGCGGGCCTGCGCGTTCGAACCGGACAGGCGGTGGCGGGACGCCCTTGAGATGCTGGAGCATCTG
>JAITDM010000158.1 GCA_031282535.1 Oscillospiraceae bacterium | reverse complement strand
AGGATGTGCATGGCCTTCAGCAGCTGCCGCTTGTACTCGTGCAGCCGCTTCACCTGGACGTCGAACAGGGAGTTCGGGTCGACGCGCAGCCCGGTCTCGGCCCGGATGTAGTTCGACAGCCGCTGCTTGTTCTCCCGCTTGATCTCCCCCAGCGCGCGCAGCACGGAGGCGTCGCCCGCAAACGCGCCCAGCTCCTCCAGCTTTTCCGGCCGCAGGAGGTACGCGTCGGAACCGGTCAGCTCGCAGATGAGCGTGTGCAGCCGCGGGTTGATCTGCGCCAGCCAGCGGCGGTGGTCGATCCCGTTTGTGATGTTGAAGAACTTGTGCGGCGTCCGCTCAAAGGCGTCGCGGAAGATCGTCTGCCTGAGGATCGTGCTGTGCAGCTCCGAGACGCCGTTGATCGCGAAACAGGCGCACACGCACAGGTTGGCCATGCGGATCTCGCCGTCCCAGATGATGGCCGCCTGGGCGAGCTGCTCCATCGTGTAATGGTAGTCCTCGCTGAGCATCCGCAGGTAGCGGGTGTTGATCTCGCAGAGGATCATCCAGATGCGCGGCAGCAGCATCTCCACCATCGGCTGCGACCAGCACTCCAGCGCCTCCGACATCACCGTGTGGTTCGTGTAGGCCACCGTGTGCGTGACGATGCTCCACGCCTCGTCCCACGCCATGCCCTCCTCGTCGAGGAAGATGCGCATGAGCTCCGGGATCACCAGCGTGGGGTGCGTGTCGTTGATCTGGATCACGTGGCGCAGGTGGAAGTTGTTCAGCGTGCCGTACCGCGCCCGGTGGCGGCGCGCGATCGACTGCACGGTGGCGGACACGAAGAAATACTGCTGCCGCAGCCGCAAAAGCTTCCCCTCAAAGTGGTTGTCCTCCGGGTAGAGGACCTTCGAGATGACCTCCGCCAGGGCGTTTTGCTCCAGCGCCCGCAGGTATTCCCCGCGCGAAAACAGCGACATGTCGATCTGCGTGGTGGACTTTGAGTCCCACAGGCGCAGCGTGTTCACATGTTCCGTCCGAAAGCCCGTGATGGCCATGTCCATCGGGACGGCCAGCACCGACGTGTAGTCGCGGTGGATGAAACGGGCGCGCCCGTCCTCCTCCCACACCTGGTCCACGACGCCGGAGAAGCGCACCTCCTCGGCCTCGTCCACATGCGGAATGAGCCAGACGTCCCCCGTTTCGAGCCAGGGGTCCGGCAGTTCCACCTGCTGCCCCTCCACGATCTTCTGCCGGAAGATGCCGTAGTGGTAGCAGATGGAATACCCGGTGGCCTGGACCCCGAGCGTCGTCATCGAATCCATGTAACAGGCGGCCAGCCGGCCGAGCCCGCCGTTGCCCAGCCCGGCGTCCAGCTCCTGCTCGAAGATCTCGCCCGGCTCGACGCCGAGGGAGATGAGCGCCTGCGTGAGGTCCTCCAGGAGCCCCAGATTGTACGCGTTCTTCATCAGCGAACGGCCCAGCAAAAACTCCAGCGACATATAGTGGACCTGCCGCCTGTCGGCGACCTTTTCGCACTCCGTCCGCTGCACCAGCCCGGACGACATGCGGTCCCGCAGCAACAAGGCGCACGCTTTGAAAATCTGTCCGCGCGAGGCGCTGCCGACCTCACGCCCAAAATGCCGCTGCAGCTTGCTCACGATCTCCTCGCGCAGCGCAGCGGCCTCAGAGTGGGTGTTGTTAGACATTTGTAAAGGGACCCCTTTATCGCTTACCCGTCAGGTTCCGGTACAGCGTCAGATATTTGGCGGCCGAATCGCTCCAGCCGAAGTCGAGGCCCATGTTGCGTCTTTGCAGCACGGTCCACGCCTCTTTGTTGTGATACGTATCCACGGCCCGGCCCAGCACATATTGCATGTCGCCGGCGTTGTAGTTGGCAAATGTAAACCCGTTGCCCGCCCCCGTCTCCGGGATATAGGGATGCACCGTGTCGCGCAGCCCGCCGGTCTCGCGCACCACCGGCACGGCGCCGTAGCGCATGGCCATCATCTGGGACAGCCCGCAGGGCTCCGCCTGCGACGGCATGAGGAAGATGTCGGCGCCGCCGAAGACCTTCATCGCGAGGCCGAAGTTCACCATGATGTTGGCCGACAACCGGCCGCTGTAGATGTTCTGCGCGTTGATGAACACCTGCTCGTAGTGCCAGTCGCCCCGGCCGAGGATCACGAGCTGGACCGACATGTCCATGATGGCGTCCAGCGAGGCCGTGACGAGATCCAGCCCCTTGTGTCCGACCAGGCGGGAGACCATCGCGATGATCGGAATGGTCTCGTCCTGGTTGAGGGCCAGGATCTTCTGCAGGTCCAGCTTGTTGTACACCCTGTCGGAGAGGGTGTCCGGCCCGAAGTTGTGCTCCAGGTTCGGGTCGGTCTTGGGGTCGTAGAGGGTCATGTCGATGCCGTTTAAGATGCCGGAGAGCTTGTGCCGGTTGCGCGTCAGCACCCCCTCCATGCCGTGGGCATAGAACGGATACTGGAGTTCGTCCGCGTACGTGGGGCTCACGGTCGTCACCGCGCTCGCGCATTCGATGCCGCCCCGCAGCAGCGAGATGCCCCCCATGAACGCGAGCGTGCCGTCCTCCGCAAAGCTGTCGGGCAGGCCGAAGATGTCCCCGACGAGCGCCCGGTCGTAACGCCCCTGATATTCTATGTTGTGAATGGTCAGCACCGTGCGTATGCCCTCGTAAAACGGGTGGCCCGCATACAGTTTGTGGATATAGACGGGCACCAGCGCCGTCTGCCAGTCGTTCACATGGACGACGTCCGGCTTCCAGTCCAGCTCGGGCAGGATGTCCGACGCCGCCTTTGAGAAGAAGGCGAACCGCTCCCCGTCGTCAAAATGCCCGTAGAGCTCGCCGCGCTTGAAGTAGTACTCGTTGTCGAGAAAATAATACACGACGCCGTCCCGTTTCATCTCAAACAACCCGCAATACAGGTTGCGCCAGGAGAGGCTGATGTATACGTACTTGACAAACTTCATCTGCGAACGCCACTGCTCGCCGATGGAACCGTACAGCGGCATCATGACGCGCACCGACACGCGCTTGGCCGCCGCCGCCCGCGGCAGCGCGCCCATCACATCGGCCAGGCCCCCGGTTTTGACGAACGGGGCGCACTCACTGGTGACATACAGAACTTTCATGACTGTCCTCCCAAGTTTTGAATCTGCAAGCGGGTCCGGCCCGCCGGGCCCCTCCGTTTCCCCCGCTGTCCTCCCTATCCCGGCGGCGTCACACGACGCTGCCCTTGGCGATCGCGATGGGGTACGTCTCATGCCCCATCAGCATGCGCCCCCGGTTGATGACGACTTCCTTGTCCGTGATCGCGTAGCCGAGCACCGCGCCCTGGCTGACCTTGGTGTTTTGCATCAGGATGCTGTTATGTACCCGCACGCCCTCGCCGATGCGAACGCCGCGGAAGATCACGCTGTTTTCCGCCTCGCCTTCGATGTAGCAGCCGTCGGCCACCACGCAGTTGCGCACACAGGCGCCCGGTCCGTAGTAGGTGGGCGCCTGGTCGCGCCCCTTGGTCTTGATGGGGCGTTCCTTGCGAAAAATGGACTCGCGCACCTCCGCGCGCAGCAGGTCCATGTTGCACCGGAAAAATGTGGCCGTGGAGTGCAGGCGGGCCACATACCCGTCGAACAGATAGGCCACGACGTCGAGGTCGGGCATCCGCTGCAGCACGTCCCGCTCGAAGTCGTAGGCGTTGTGCGCGGAGCAGTAACTGACCAGCGAATCGAGCAGGGATCTCGACAGGATGCTGACGTTCAAAGATTCGAACATCTCCGGCTCCTTCCGGCCGATCGAGATGTCCGAGACCCGGTTTTTTTCGCCCAGCGCGACGTTCACCGCGTACTCCGGGCTGCCGACCGTCCGCGGGGAGCAGATGAGCGTGATGTCGGCGCCGCTGTCGATGTGGACCCGCAGCGCGTCCTCCAGCGGCAGGTTGGCCACGAGGTCCCCGTCCGCCATCACCACGTATTCCTCGCGGATCCCCGCCAGGTACGAGCCCACGCCGGCGAGCGCCGCCATGTTGCCCAGAAAGACGCCCCCCTCGTGCTGCATCCGCGTGACGTTGTAGCCAAACGGCGGCAGGAGCTTGAGCCCGCCGCGCTTGCGGGCGAGGTCCCAGTCCTTGCCCGAGCCCAGGTGGTCGAGCAGCGACTGGTAGTTTTCGCGCATGATGACGCCCACATTGACGATGTCGGCGTTGATCATGTTCGACAGCATGAAGTCGATGGCGCGGTACCGGCCTCCGAAGGGGAGAGACGAGACCGTGCGGTGCTCCGTCAGTTCCTTGATATGGGGCCCCCCCGCGTAGGCGAAGATGAGCCCGTGCATATCGTTCATGCTCTGCCCCCTTTCTTCCCGGCCGGGGGCGGGGTCTGGTCCGCCTCCTGCGTCAGTTTGTCCGCCCCGACCATCTCGCGGGTCTTGACCACGACGTCCGGCCCGACCGTGACCCCCGGGGCCACCACCGTGACGCCCCACTCCGCCACCGAAACCGCGCTGGGGTCGGCCCCGATGCGCGCGCCCCGCCCGACGCGCGCGCCCTCGGCGATGATGGCGTATTCCACCACGGCTTCCTTCTCGATGACCGCGCCCGGCATCACGATCGAATACTTGACAAACGCCCCGGGCTGAATGACCACGTCGGTGAATATGACAGAATTTTCCACTTCTCCGTGGATCTCGCACCCCTCCGTGAGCAGGGAGTGGGTGACGCGGGCGCTCTCGCCGACGAAGTGGGGCGGCGCGGATTTGGCTCCGCAGTAGATCGGCCACGAGCGGTCGAAGATGTCCAGTTCGCTGTTCGTGGCCAGCATGTCCATGTTGGCCTCCCAGAGGCTCTCGATCGTGCCGACGTCCTTCCAGTAACCCCGGAAGCGGTGGATCAGCATCCGCTCGCCGGCGCCGATCATCATCGGGATGATGTTGGCGCCGAAGTCGTTGCGGGACTTGGGGTTGTTGTTGTCTTCGAGCAGGTAGGCGCGCAGTTTGCTCCAGGTGAACACATAGATGCCCATCGACGCCAGGTTGCTCTTCGGCTTCTTGGGTTTTTCCTCGAAGTCGAGGATCACGCCGTCGGCGTCGGCGTTCAGGATCCCAAACCGGCAGGCCTCGGCCGGCGGCACCTCGATGACCGCGATCGTGCAGTCGGCCTGTGTCCGGCGGTGCTGGTTGATCATCTGCGCGTAGTCCATCTTGTAGATGTGGTCGCCCGACAGGATCAGCACGTATTCGGGGTCGTATGTCTCGATGAACCCCATGTTCTGGTAGATGGCGTTGGCGGTGCCCTTGTACCACTCTCCGCCCTTGCCCTTGACGTAGGGGGGCAGGACGCGCACGCCGCCCTCCAACCGGTCGAGGTCCCACGGCAGGCCCGCCCCGATGTAAGCGTTCAGCTCATGGGGCTGGTACTGTGTGAGCACCCCCACCGTGTCGATGTTGGAGTTGACGCAGTTTGACAGCGGGAAGTCGATGATTCGATACTTCCCGCCGAAGGGTACCGCGGGCTTCGCCACATTGGTCGTCAGCACATACAGGCGGCTGCCCTGTCCCCCCGCCAGCAGCATGGCGACGCACTCTTTTCTCCTCATAAGCCGCCCCCCGCGATGTTTAGGTTTAGGATTTTGGGTTGCAGGTTACAGGTGCAACCCACGTTAGAAGATTGGACCTGCGATATCATCCGGGCATATCCGCGCCCGATATTCCATAAAGTATAGAGGGTTTTATTCCTCTTTTCTGAGAAAGACTGCGGAGAAGGGGGGGCAGGCAGCATCTTGATATGCCGCCAGTTCCCTTTTATTCCTCTTTTCTGAGGAAAACCGCGGAGAAGGGGGGCAGGCAGCATCTTGATATGCTGCCAGTTCCCTTTTATTCCTCTTTTCTGAGGAAAACCGCGGAGAAAGGGGGCAGCGTGAACGTCAGGGCGTGGGGGCGGCCCAGCCATTCGGCGTTCTCCGTGTGGAGATCGCAGGGGTTCTTGTGACCCCAGCCGCCGAAGTCCGCGTCGTCCGAATTCAGCACCTCGCGGTAGCGCCCCGGCGTGGGCACGCCCAGCCGGTACCCCTCCTTCAGCATGGGAGAGAAGTTGAAGACAGCCACCAGCTCGCCGCCCGAGGCGTCCAGCCGTCGGTAGGCCAGCGTGTTGCCCTGGTAGTCCCCGTGGTTGAGCCAGTCGAAGCCCGTCTGCGTACAGTCGCGCTCCCAGAGCGCGGGACAGGCCAGATAGAAGTGGTTGAGCGCCTTCACATACGCGTGAAGCTTCTTGTGCGCGTCGTATTCCAACAGGTGCCAGTCGAGCGAATGCGCAAAATTCCACTCGATGAACTGCCCGAACTCATTTCCCATAAAGTGTAACTTTTTGCCTGGATGTGTCATCATATAGGCCAGAAAGGCCCGTACACCGGCAAATTTATCATCGTAATATCCCGGCATTTTCTGAAGCAGGGAGCACTTGCCATGCACCACCTCGTCGTGCGAGATGGGCAGGATGTAATTTTCCGAAAACGCGTACATGAGAGAAAACGTCAGGTTGTTGTGGATATACTGCCGGAAAACCGGGTCGCGCTTTGCGTATTCCAGCGCGTCGTTCATCCAGCCCATGTTCCACTTGAAGTTGAAGCCCAGCCCGCCGGTGTAGGTGGGCGCCGTGACCATGGGCCACGCGGTGGACTCCTCGGCGATCATCAGCGCGTGCGGGAAGGCGGCGAACACCTGCTCGTTCAACTGACGCAGGAAACTGATGGCCTCCAGGTTCTCGCGGCCGCCGTGGATGTTGGGCCGCCATGTCCCCTCTTTGCGCGCGTAGTCGAGGTAGAGCATGGAAGCCACGGCGTCCACGCGGAGGCCGTCCACATGGTATTTGTCGAACCAGAACAGCGCCGACGACATCAAGAAGGAGCGGGCCTCGTTGCGTCCGTAGTCGAAGACGCGGGTGCCCCACTCCGTGTGCTCCATCTTGCAGGGGTCGCCGTACTCGTAGCAGTAGGTGCCGTCGAACTCGACGAGCCCGTGCGCGTCCTTGGGGAAGTGCGCGGGCACCCAGTCGAGCAGCACGCCGACGCCGGCCTGGTGGCACCGGTCGACAAAGCGCATGAAGTCGTGGGGCGTGCCGAAGCGCGAGGTGGGCGCGAAGTAGCCCGTCACCTGGTAGCCCCACGACGCGTCCAGCGGGTGCTCCATGACCGGCATCAGCTCGATGTGGGTGTAACCCATCT